>PWYL01000062.1 GCA_003568315.1 Mollicutes bacterium
GATGGACTGCAGCTGCATGGTGAGTTCGTCGGGTGTTTCGGGCTCTTCTTCACCGAAAAGATTGCAGCCTGTAAGCAGAAACATAAAAAACAACATTGCTCCGATCCGGAGGATTTTTTGCACTTTCGTCACCTCTTTTCTTCTATAAACGCGGTCGTGATCCTTATGCTGTCCGTTATCGATTGTCACTTCATCTGCGAACTTGGAGATGAGTATCAATCAAGGAGTTCGCACATAGCGGAAACCCGCATCGGAAAACGCGTTGTATGGATGCAGGGCGCTGCGGATTCCGATTTGCATCGGCCATTCGGAATCGAGGTGGCTGCCCCCTTGTATGATCCTGTTGAAGCCGCTGAGGGTATAGCACCATTCCCAGACATTTCCGCTCATGTCATAGATGCCCAGATGGTTGGGCGCTTTTTGTCCGACAGGGTGAGTCGTGTGTCCTTCGCCCATATCGGAGTTTTCCCTGTACCATGCCACGAGCTGGGTCGCGATCTCGTCGTCGTAGGGACCCATCGCACCGCTCGCGTAATGTCCCGGTGTCCACCATCTTGTGCCCACGAGAATGGAGCCGTCGGTACTTTCCGTGTCATCCTTCCAGCGGGCGGCCATCTCCCATTCTTCAGCCGTCGGCAGACGATAGCCGTCGTGGTCGGTCACATAGGACGCATCGTCGGTCAAAACGTTCGCATCCGCGGCGTCCTTGATGATTTGGCCTTCAATGCGATACACGGGGTCGAACCCGCGTTTCTCGCTCAAAGCGTTCAGCCAGACGATGACATCGCCCCAGGACACGGTGGTCACGGGATGAAGCTTCAAGGCGGTGGGTTCGGCTCCCTCAACCCCGTGCGAGCCTTCTCTTCCGGGGTTTTGGAAAGCATAGCCGTTGGCTTCCGCCCACAAGCGGATTTCGTACCAGAGTTCATAGGTCGTTGGCGTCACGGCCATGAGATACCCGCCGTCAACAATCGCCGTCTGATCATCCGCGTTCCGGAGGGGGATGGTGTAGGTGGCGTTTTCCTCCCCGACAAAGACCATGGGGATGTTCTCGGGGGAGTAGCTCGCCACGCGGACGAGGTCATGCGCCGGCATCGATTCCGGCAGGGCTTCCCAGCCGTCGAACACATAGCCCGGTTTCGCCGTAGCCTCGGGCTCTTCGTGGTCGCTCAAGGATGCGCCATAGTCGTAGCTTGTCGATTGGATGACGGTGATGCCGTCTTCTTCATAGTAGACGAGTTCGTAGGTGTTGACGTCGTATTGCGCTTTGACGACGAGGTTGTCCGTGACGATGAGAAAATCGGTGTCCCAGCCGGTGAAGGTGTAACCTTCACGCTCGGGGGCGGGCGGTGCCGTGGCGCTCATGCCGTGGGTCACGTATTGACCGAAAAGGAAGGAATCGTCATGATCGAAGAACCGGACGAGATGCGTCCCGAGCTCCCAGCGGGCATGAAGCGTCATGTCCCCTTCGACGATGGAGGTGTTGTAGAAGGGTTCGGCGTTCGCCCCCGTGCCGATGAACCATCCATGGAAAATGTAACCGTGGAGAAAGGGGACGGGGAGGCTTATGGTCGAGCCGTATTCGACATCCTCGATGGCATCGATTTCTGTGCCGCCTTCGGAATCGAAAGTGACCGTGTAGGTGTTCGTCTCGTATGCCGCGAAGATGGTGAGATTTTCCGTGATGTTCGTGTGGTCGGCACTCCAGCCCGTGAAGGTGTGTCCTTCAAGGAAGGGTGGCGCGGGCGGGGTGGCATCTTCGCCGAAAAGGAGCAATTGCACATCCAAAACGTAGCCGTTGTGGTCTTGATAGATGACCGTGAGGACTCTCAAAACCTCGCCGAGGTTCTTTACCTCATCGTCACTGAAGGTGATGACGAGTTCGCCCGCATCGTTGATCTCCACAGATTCGATGCTCACACCTTTATCACCTTTCGGACCCTCGAGCGCTCCGAGCGCGATGAGGTCCGTCCATTCCTCGTAACCTTCGTAAGCCCATTGGATGTGGTCATCAAAGATTCGGAAGACGACTTCACGGCCGTCTTTTCCGTCAAGACCGGGCGTACCTTCGGGACCTTTGAGCAGATCGAGACCGATGAGGTCCGTCCAGGTTTCTTCGCCTTCGTAAGCCCACTGGATATGGGTGTCAGTCACCCGCATGACGATTTCGCTTCCGTCTTCTCCAGGATTCCCCTTCGGTCCGGTGAGCGTGGCGAGTTCGATGAGGTCCGTCCAGACCTCTTCACCAACGTAAGCCCACTGGATGTGGCCTTCCTTCACGCGGAAAGAGACTTCCCGTCCATCTGTGCCGTCTTCTCCCGCATCGCCCTTGGGACCAATCAATACGGAGAGCTCGACCAGGTTCAGCCAGGTGTCTTCCCCAACGTATTGCCAGCGGATATGGCCTTCTTCCACTTGGAAAGAGACTTCCCGGCCATCGGCGCCGTCATCGCCTTTTGGTCCCGTGAGGCTTGCCAAATCGACAAGGTCGTTCCATTCGGCGGCACCTGCATATTGCCAGCGGATATGGCCTTCGGACACCTTGAAGACGACTTCGCGTCCATCCATGCCATCTTCGCCGGCCTCACCCCGGGGGCCCATGAGAAGGTCGAGACCGACGAGGTCGTGCCAGATGTCTTCGTCGTCATACTGCCATTGGATGTGGGTGTCGGTCACCCGCATGACGATTTCGCTTCCGTCTGCACCCGCTTCTCCTTGCGGACCGACTAGTGAAGCGAGTTCGATGAGGTCCGTCCAGTCCGTATCAGCCGCATACTGCCATTGGATGTGGCCTTCGGCGATGCGGAAGGCGACTTCGCGTCCGTCTTCACCGGCCTCACCCCGGGGTCCCGTGAGAATATCGAGACCGACGAGGTCGTGCCAGATGTCTTCGTCGTCATACTGCCATTGGATGTGGGTGTCAGTCACCCTCAGAAGGATTTCGCTTCCGTCATCACCTTTCGGACCGATAAGCGAGACGAGTCCGATGAGGTCCGTCCAGTCCGCATCATCCGCATACTGCCATTGGATATGGCCTTCGGCGATGCGCAAGACGATTTCTCTTCCGTCCTCGCCGGGTAGGCCTTCCGGACCGCGCACACTTTCGAGCCACTCTTCGTAAGTGCCGTCAAAAGCCTCGGCCGCGACGGCCTTGTCGTAGATGGCCTGCAATTGCATGGTGAGTTCGTCGGGCTCTTCAATCTCTTCTTCTCGGAAGAGGTTGCAGCCTGATAGAAAAAACCCCAAAAACAGCAAAACCCCGATCCATACAATCTTTTTCATCTTTGTCACCCTTGTCCTTTCCGGATTCTTCTTGGAAGAATCGCGTCCGCAACATTCTCGCATTCATCTCTGCATATGAAAAAAAACATTCGAAAGAATGTTTTCATTGATTGATGGAAACACATCGGATGCAGGCATTCGCATACCGCATGGCCTTCGCCTCCTCAAAACTCCCTTATGTGTCCATTATATGGACAATAAGACGATAAAACAATAAACTTGTGGGAAAAATGATGGAAACCGTCCGGACGGAAAACAGTCGTGTTGTCGAAAATAGGCTTGGTTCAAAGCTCGGAAAGCTTTTGTGAACTGGGAGGAATCTTGTATGCCGAGATTGCCTCCATGATCCGTTTGGACAAAGCGGTGTTGCCATGACAACCGTTTTGTGGTAGTTTCATTATGATTGACCATCACTTTTTCTTGTGATAATCCTGTCCTTGAATCAGGGACTCGCGTGTACCGAATGGAACCCGGACCAACGATGAACCTGTCAGGAGGTAAATTGTGGCGATATTCATCAAGGCTACCCGGCTGCTCGTGCAACACTATTTCATCCTCATCCCCCGTTTTCTCGCGTTCTATCTCTTTTTCGGCCTCATCTTCACGTTCATCCCCGGCTTCGGCTGGCTTCTCGCGATGCCGCTATCGGTCGGCGTCGCCTATGCGACGAGCTATATCGTGCTGGGAGGAGACACCGTGGACAGACCGACACTTTTCTTGGGGTACGAAGGGAACACGACCGGCAAGAATTTCCTCTTTCTCACTATCAAGTGGGGTCTGGTCCTGCTCGCGGTGAGTGTACTGACCGCGCCGATATTCCGTCTTTTGGGGCCCTATCTCGTGCAATACTTCGATTCGGATATCGTCATCGTCCTTCTCTCGCTGGTGGTAAGCGCGTTGCTTCCGGCATTTATCGTCACGACCCTTTTCGCGATGACTCCCTTTCTCTTGGCCGACCCCAAGTTCGACCAGAGAGTGAGAAATCCCCTCACCACAAGCATGAAGATGATCAAGGGGCATTATGGGAAACTGGTCCTGCTCCGCCTCATCTTCATCCCCTGGTTCCTCTGGCTTCTCGCCGGAGGCATACTCATGATGTTCGTGATTGTGGCCATGGCCTTCTCCGGAGAGGTCATTCTCGGTGATTTCGTCAGATGGTGGCTCATCTCGGTTCCGGTCACCCTCTTCGTCGTCCTCCCCTGGTATCACATGGTGCACACGGTCCTCTATGCCGAATTGCGCGAAACCTTGTGAGGCCTTCAATCCCTCGAAAAAGCCCATCCCCAAGAAGACAAGGGACCCCGTCAATGGCGGGGTCTTTTTTGAGGGATGGGATTCATCTAATAGATAACATTTTTTTCCGCGCAAAGATGATGAACGTTGTTTTTTTCACACATTATTTTATGATTATCTAATTTTATGGTTGCTTTTTCTTTCTATTTAGATTATAATCTAATTGTGATTTTATGCGTATCAAAAATGGATGATTGGAAGGTGGAACGATGAAATTCCTGTTTGATGAGAAAGCGACCCGTTTGCATGATTTTCTCATGTTTCCGAAACTGCTCTATGTCGACCCCGAAGAAGTCCACAACCTCAACGAGATGTTGGGGGACGAGGAATTGGCGGATGTCGTCGACCACGAAGCGCACTTGGAGTTCATCCATGCGGCCAAAGAGGACCTCGATCCCTTCAAGGACCCCCTGCTCGGTTTCTATGCCGACGAGACCATCAGCAACTACGATTTCCCCACCCTCCTTCTCAAGGCCTACTCCTTCCTCGGTTTCGCCGACCACAAGGACTATCTGCAAAGAATCATGCAAGACGACGAGGAGACCATCCGGACGAATCTGATCTATGCGCTTTTCACCGTCGAAAGAGGCGAGGAGGAGACTGACGAGAAGAAGGCGCGCGCCATGGCCGACCATCTCCGCGAGAACCGCGACGACCTCGTCAACCTCGTCCGAGAGACCCCGACCACGGAGAACCACCGCTGGATCCTCCTGCTTCTCATCGAGAACCCGAAAGAATACCTTGAGGTCTACATGGGGCTCCTGGATAAGATCCGTCCGCTCTTCGCCCAGCATCTCTCCCGGCATGAAGCGAGAATCGAACGCTTCCGGGAGGAAGTCTTGACGCCTCTTGAAAAAGACGGCGCCGCCGCCTTCGAGAGACTGACGCAAGACATCGTCCCGAGCGAATCCTTGGAGGAAGAGAACATCCTCATCACCTCTTTCACCAACCCTTACCGCTATAGCAGCCTCACCACGGGCGATGACCGGGTGATCCTCTTCGGATTGGACATGGATACGGGTTTCAAGATGATCGCCGAGTTCAAGGACGAATCAAGGAAGAATCGCGCCAAGGTCTTCAAGACGCTCTCGGACGAGACGCGCTATGAGATACTGAGGCTCATCGCCAAAGGGATGACCTCCACGAAGGCTATCGCCAATGCCGTCGGCGTCTCGAGCGCGACGGTGACCTACCATGTCAACGCCTTTTTGACCGCGAAGGTCATCAAGATCTCCAAAACGAAAAAAGCCAAGTATGTCGTGGACTACGAGCGTCTCCAATCGTTTTGGGAAGCCTTCATCGACGAGTTGAAGAACGACTGATCCGCCAAGATGAGCAAGCCGGAACCCAAAAAAACCTAACAAAAAGACCTCGAATGCTTGATTCGAGGTCTTTTTCATGAGCTTCTTCCGAATCTTGTTCGGCGTTATAACATATCCACTCTTCTCAGGGAACCCCCGCTTCGCAAGAAAAAGGTTTCGTGACGGAGAAAACTCTTCGTGTCGGCGTTGCATGGAGGGATGTTCAAACCATGAAAAACCAGTAGGAGACGTTGACGACGAGGGCGATGACACCGATGACGATGGCCGCGGTCGCCTGCCCCCGGCGACGGAGGTTGGGCATCTTTTGAGCCTGCGAGCCCATGGTGATACCGACGATGGCGAGGACGATATCGATCAGGGGAATCGGCAACAACAATCCCACGATCGCCAAGACCATGCCCGTGGTCGCTTTGGAATCGGCCGGTGAGGCCAAGGGACCCGGGGGACCATGGGGACCGGGGCGGCTTGGGTGGTTTTTTTGCTTCTGGGAATCCTCGGTCTTCTTTCTCTCCTCGTCGAAGGGGTGTTCTTTCTTTTTGCCTTCGATGTCATCGAAGGCATCCTTCTCCTCTTCCAGAGGATAGCCGCAATGGGGGCAGGCTTTCGCTCTCGAGGATATCTCTTGTCTGCACTCTTTGCACAATACGATGGCCATGGTCACAACTCCTAGTCATCATTGTCGGTCTGATTGGTATCGTGAAACATCAAGAATCTTGGTCTTCGGTGTTTGCATGCATTGTAACACATTCACGTGATCTTGGGGATAAGGATCTCTCCGGCATGACAGTCATTATCCTTTAAGCGCCCGCAAGATGCTGTCTCTTATGAGTTCGTAGCGGCGGGCGTAATCGTTGGGCACCCGGAGCAAGTACAGGTTTTGCTTTTTACAGATGCTCTCCTTCTTCTCGTCTCTTCTTTTCACATTTTCTATACTGTAGTGATCGCTGCCGTCGAGTTCGATGGCCATGAGCGCTTTGTCCGTCATGCGATTGAAGACCACAAAGTCGAACTCCCCTTTGAAATAATAATCGAGTTCTTCTTTTGTGAAAAGGGGATTTTTCTCGAAGACGCTCTTTATTCCAACCTTTTCCCTGATGTGTAGACTGGTGTGGATGGACGTGATGTGAGAGAGGGTCTTGAAGAATTCCCTTTCGAATTCCGTGTTCAGGGGTTTCAAACCCTCGGCGCGGGTACGATAGAAGGGATCGACTTTCTCTTCGACCACCTTGGTGTTTTTGGTTTTGATGTATTGGCAGAGGTCGGAAAGGTCGTTGCTTTTTTTTCGGCTCAGCTTTTCCAAAGCCTCAGTGTCGGCCACGACTTCCAGTCGCTTTTTGGCGCGGGTCGTACCGACGTTGATGAGTTCCTTGTTGTTTTTGACCCAGTCGAAAGTCGTTTCGGGGGTGTGTTCGCCGATGGCGGAGCTGATGATGATGACATCCTTCTCGTCTCCTTGGAACGAATGGATGGTGCCGACTTCGACCCGGGAAGCGAGTTCATCCCCGAGGGTCTCTTCGATGAGGTGCTTCTGGCGGCGGAAAGGTGTTATGACGCCAACGGAGAGCTTCTTGTCTTTGTAAGTCGATACAATCTTCTTGACGACCTCGGCTTCCGCCGGCGCCATGTGTCTGTGCGTGTCCCGGATGTCGTTTGTCACTTTGTGCAGTTGGACGGATGATTCTTTGGTCTTTCCGGTTTCCAAGATGAGCTGGTTGTTGTAGTATTTCTTGTTGGCGAAAGCGATGATATCTCTATGACAGCGGTAATGATAGCGGAGAAGGATGAACTTGGAGATGGAATCGACCGTGTGCATGAGACGGAGGATGCTCATCTGCATATAATCGTAGTTCTTGGTGACACCATATCTTTTCTTCAAACCTTCATGCAGGGATTCATCGATCGTGATGACGGGGCGGAGCTGGTTGGGGTCTCCCACCA
>PWYL01000046.1 GCA_003568315.1 Mollicutes bacterium
CGATGACGGCGTTGTCCAAAGGTGTGGCTTGTCGGGCCATGGACACGACGATGCCGTGGGCAGAACACATCATTTTATACTGGCGTGTAAGATATTGTGAACCTTGATCCGAGTGGAGGATGAGTCCACTCGGATCATCTGTTTTATGGATGGCTTCTTGCAGAGTATCCATTACCAGTCTCATGTTGTTGTGTCTGCTGATTCGATAGGCGACGATGTCGCGGGATTCCAAATCGAGGATTGTGCTCAAGTAGGCGCGCTTTTGGTTGAAGATGAGATAGGTGATGTCTGTGACCCATCCTCTTTGTCGGAAGTTGTTTTCCAAGAGGTTTGGTCGAATCGCTTCCTTGCTGTAGCGGGCACTATAATTGACTTTCAACCGTTTGTGATAGTCGGGTTGCAGGTCATAATCGCGCATGATGCGCAAAACCTTCTTGTGGTTCATGACCAACCCGTATTTCTCTTTGAGGCTTGCTGCCACGCGGCGATGACCATACCGTCGCTTCGATTCTTCGAGCACGGTTTTGATCAGGAGATAATCCTCATAGTCCGGACCGCGCCGGTTGGCGTATTTGTAGTAAGTGCTTCGGGGCAGCTCGAGAACTTCGCACATCACACGAGTCGGATAGCGGTCTCTATGGCTTTCGACGAAGGCTAATTTCTCTTCCCACCGCCCTTGGTGTAGTCCATAAACTTTTTTAGGATTTCATACCGCAGCTTATAGTTCTCTTGGTCCGAATGTGTGGTCGCTCCCTTCTTTCTCGGTTCGAGCGTTCCCGTGTGTCGATATCGATGCTTCCATGTCTGGACCGTACCTAACGGCATCGCGTGTTTCCGGCTGAGTTGGGTCTCACTCAAACCCTCTTGGAGACTCTTGATGAACGCCTCTCTTTCTTCCTGCGAATATTTTCGGTATTTCTGACCTTTCTTGGCGATAGAAAACACCTCCTTGTTTTCAGTATACAAGGAGGTGTATCATTAAGCATTTTTATTTATGTGTCCACAGATGGGGTGCACTTCACTCGGCGTCCTTTTTTTCATTCGCGGTCCTTTTCGACCTCGGCGAGGGTCTCCTTGATGCGTTTGGCGAGACCGCGGAGTTTGCGTTTGGGAATGCTGCAGATGGCGATGCGCAACCCGCCATAGACATTGACGAAGAAGATGTTCTTCTTTTTCAACGCGAGATGGAGCGCGTTCTTCACAGCCGCATCGTCGATGCGGAGAGTTATGAAGAAACCTTCTTCATACGGATAGATCGGCAGGTCGACCTCCTCGGCCTCCAATTTGAAAATCTCGGCCCGCTCCTTGAGGAGTTGGACAAATTCCTCCTTTTCGGCGAGATAGGCCTTCTTGGTCGTCTCATCCGAAGCGATTTCACTGAAAACGCGCATGCCGCCGTTGTTCACGGTCGACCACACGCCGCGGGCGGTGTTGCTGGCGGCGTTTTTGAAACGGGTCCGCTCCTCTTCGTTTTTCCCGATGAGAACTTGTGCGCCGACACGCATGCCGTAGGCGGTGAGTGTCTTGGAGACGCTGAAGGCGATGACGACGAGCACGTTCTCCGCGAGGTCCTTGAACCGTTCGAAATGTTTCCGGTAGGCGGGGCCTTGGAGGGTGAAATCGATGTAGGCGACATCCTGCAGGAGGATGACGGGCCCCTCTTCGGAGAGTTCGTTCACGAAGGCGAGGAGTTCCTCCCATTCCGTATCCTTCATTGTATAGCCCGTGGGATTCTGGCAGGGGTCGTTCACGAAAGCGAGGACCTTGCCCTGTCTTTCCATGACGTCCCGGCAGGTGTCCTTGAAGGAGGCGATGTTGAACTTGTCGCCGTCGAAAAGCTTGTAGTTGGCGATCTCAACGTTGTGTTGGCGGGCAATTGTTTTGTAGGGACCCCAGCCGATGTCGGGGTGGATGACGGTATCTCCCGGCGAGAGCGCGTTCTTCACGGTGCTGCTCAAGGCACCGGTCCCCCCGGGGGTGGCGACGATGTCGCAGTCGATCTCGATACCCTCGCTCGTGAAGAGCCAATCCTTCACGGCCGCACGGAACTCGGGCGAACCCTCGATGCCGGCGGCATAGCGGGCCTTGTGGACATCTTCGACCTTGTCGAAGGTGCGATAGACCGTTTCGAAAGTGAGAAGTCCGCCCTCGTCTTTGAAATAGGTACCGAAAGCGCCGTTCACGACAGCGTCGTCTCCGAATTCGTTGGTGGCCTTCACGGCGCCTTGCGCCGCTTCGAAGACGACATCGACAATCACCTGGTCGTGCACGTTTTCACTGACGAAGCGTTTCATGCCCCTTTCCCTTCCAGTTTGCGGACCAATTCCTCTACGGCTTTCAAAGCTTCTTTCGGCAGGGCCTCTTCACCTTTGCGGCTTTTGATGTTTTCGAGCCGGTTCTTCATGCGCTTGGTGAGTTTTTGGCGATAGTCGGCATCGCGCAAGGGGACATCGAATTTCTCGCATGGCGCATAGGAGAGGTTGTCGGCGATGAAGGGCTCGAGTTCGATCCTGCCTTCGACGATGTCTTCGATGAGGGCGAGGGTCGTGTCCTTGTCGATGTCTTTTCCGAGGAAGTTGCCGGTGTTGATGATGTAGCAATCCACACCATGGTTCGCAAAGAGGTTCTTGAAGCTCCTGTAGTCGCGTTCGAGGGGATAGAGACGGAAGGGGTTCGCATAGGGTACGAAAGCGAGTTCGTCGGGATCGGCGCCGAATTCGGCGCTCGTCCTTCTTGTGGCGAGTGTCGCGCCGAAGGTGCTCGCGAGGGCGGGGTCGTCGACTTTCAGAAGGGGTGGCAGGGATTCGTCCTTCATGATCCAAAAGAGGGCGTTGAACTTCTCCTTGAAGGCGAACTTCCTGTCCGCCGTCCAGAACATGGATTTCATCGCCCGGCCGTTGCCGTTCCGGATGTCTTCCGTCACGGGGACAATGAGACCGTCCTCGTCGAGGGTGGCTCCGGCGTTCTGGATGGTGAGGAGGAAACGGTTCTCGGGTGAGTCGGTGGGATAATCGGCGACCTTGTCGAAGTAGGCGGGCTCCATGGAGACCGTCGAAAGGTCGTCGTTGTTGATGACGAAAGCGTCGTCATGCAGGACGGTGATGTCGTATTTGCCGTCGTGAGCGGCGTGTGTCAGCGTGCTCTTACCGCTTCCGGAAAGACCGAAGACACCCATGACGAACGATTCGCCCCGGGAACGGTTGAAGCGCTTGACACCGCCATGGCAGGCGGTGAACCCCTGTCTGTCGGCGATGGACCAGGCCATGGTGAGGGAACCCTTCTTGTGTTCGCCGAAATAGCGCATGCCGAGCAGGGCGGCGCAGTTGTGGTCGCGGTCGAAGAGGGCGAGTCCGTCCTCGAAGCCCTCGATGAAATAGTCGGGGTCCGAATAGAGGAGGATGTCGCCTTCTTCTTCGAAAAGGGCGGATTCCGCATACATCTCCTTCATCTCTTCGGTGAGAATCTGGAAGTTGAGCATCCAGGAATAGAGCGTGTTCTCGAATCCCTCGGGGATGAGGAGGTGCGCCTTCACCGAGAAACTCCCATCGAGCCCGATGATAGCGGTCGCATGATAGAAGGTGCGGTAGCGGCCCTCATAGACCGCCTCCCGCAACATGTCCGCATAGTCGTCGCGGTTCTCGTCGTCGACGATTCTTCGTGCCTGCGCCTGGCGTCCCGTGATGCGTCCGTCGTTGAAAAGGAGGACTTTGGCGTCGGCGGGAAGACCCAGATCCTCGGCACGATACACCGGCAGGTCGCTCACGACGGTGCCGGGCGTGTTCTTGGCGAGGTTGTAGGCTTCTTCCAATGTCTCGATGCGGATGACGTTGTTGCGTCGGTAGGCGGTTTCCAAGGTGGTGCGGATCCGATTATAGATTCGGGGGCTCTTTCTTCCGATCATCCCCCGGGGGAGGTGGCTTCTTGTGGCCATACATTACATCCTTTCATGAATGGGGTCATTCGATGTTCCATTGGAAACGCTTGCGGGTCTCCACATGGTCCTTGCGCATCTCGAGAAGGCGTCTTATCCTTCTTTCGGCCATGATGTTCGCGGCCTTGTAGGTCGGCATGCCCTCTTTTTCGCTGATCTCGAAAATCTCTGTGAGACGGTCATAGATGCCTTCGGCGGTCTGGAGCGCGCTTTCCTTGTGATAGCCCATCATCTCGTGATAAACGTTGATGACGCCGCCGGAGTTGATGACGAAGTCGGGTGCATAGAGGATGCCCTTCTCTTCCAACATGGGGCCGTGTTTGTCTTCGTCTTCGAGCATGTTGTTCGCCGCGCCGGCGATGATCTTGCAGTCGAGCTTTGGAATCGTCTCATCGTTCAGGATGGCACCGATCGCGTTCGGCGAGAAGACGTCGCACTTCTTGGCGTAGATCTCGTCGGGCTCGACATAGTTCGCGAGGGGGAGGAGCTCTTTGAACTGCTTGATTTTCTCTTCATCGATGTCGGTGAAATAGACGCGTTTCAGATCGTGTTTCTTGAGGTGTTGGACCATGTCCTGGACGACGGCGCCCACACCTTGGAAGCCGATCGTGAGCCCATCCAGGTTGTCTTGGCCGAGCTTTTTCTTCACGGCGGCGAGGATGCCGACATAGGTGCCGTAGGCGGTGAGGGGCGTGGTGCTTCCCGCTCCCTTGCGCTTGCCGCCGGAAACATAGTCCGTCTCGCGGTCCATGTACTCGCAATCCTTCAAGGTGATGTTCATGTCCTGACCGGTGTAGATCCTTCCCTTGAGGCTCTGGATGTAGCGGCCGTAAGCGCGGAAGAACTCTTCGCTCTTCAGCTTTTTGGGATCACCGATGATGACGGTCTTGCAGCCGCCGATGTCGAGTCCCGCCGCGGCGTTCTTGTAGGTCATGCCCTTGGCGAGGCGGGTCACGTCATAGAGCGCCTCTTCTTCGGATTTGTAGTTGTAGAAGCGGGTGCCGCCGCAGGAGGGGCCCAGACGGGTGTCGTGGATGCAGGTGATGCCTTTGAGGCCGGTGGCCTTGTTGTAGAAGTAGATGATTTGTTCGAAACCCTCGTTGGTGTAATCGAAAACCTTGTCTGTGAACTTCTCTTTCTTTTTCATTTCCGCACTCCTATCTTTGGGATTGTCTTATTCGTCCATGTCCGCGACCAAGGCGGACAATGCGATCGAGTAGAACTTGCTTTCCTCGGTGTCGGCGCGGCTCGTGAGGACGATCGGTCTTTTGGCGCCGGCGATGACGCTCGCGCTCTTGGCTTTCGCCAAGAACATCATGCTCTTGTAGAAGACGTTGCCGCTTTCGATCTGGGGCATGAGGAGGATGTCCGCATCCCCGGCGACGGGGGAGTCTATGCCCTTGTGGGCCGCCGCCTCTTTGTTGACGGCGTTGTCGAGGGCGAAGGGGCCATCAACCGTGGCGTCTTTGATGATTCCTCTCTCGGAGCGTTTTTTGAGTTCTTCGGCATCGAGCGTCGCTTTCATTTTGGGGTTGACTTTCTCGATGGCGGCGAGACAGGCGACTTTCGGCTTGTCGATACCGACAGCCTTGGCGATGGTCACGGCATTCTCGATGATCTGTTGTTTCTCGTCGACGGAGGGGGCGATGTTCATCGCTCCGTCACTCATGAGCAGAAGCTTGTGGTAGGTGGGAACCTCCATCACACTCACATGCGAGAGGCGGTTGCCGGTACGGAGACCGTCCTGCTTCGAAAGTGCCGCCGAAAGAATGGTCGAGGTGTCGACATGACCCTTCATGAGAAAGTGGCCCTCGTTCTTGCTCACGGTTTTCACGGCTTTTTCGCAAGCACGGGAAGGGTCGGTCTCGGAAATGATGGTGTAGTCTTCTTCATCGAGGTTCAAATCGGCGATCGTTTCACGAATGGAGGTTTTGTTGCCGACGAGAACGGCGTTGATGAAACCCTCTTTCCGTGCCATCTCGACAGCTTGCAAGACGTGCGCATCATCCGCGACGGCCACGACGAGGGTCTTTTTCGAGCGTCTTTTCGCTTCTTGGACGAGGCTTTTCATGGTTTTCACGGTTGTCACCCCATTATTGGTAGGTTTTCGGTTCCTCTTCGTTCTTCAGCACCCGGAGCGTACCGAGCGCGAGCGATTCCATCTCGTCTTCGCCGGCATAGACCAACACCTTGCCGATGAAACTGACGCGTTCCTTGATGAAATCGACGAGATGATCGTCATAGGCGAGTCCACCCGTCAGGACGATGGCATCGACCTCGCCTTTCAGCACGGTCGCGCCGCTACCGATCTCCTTGGCGATCTGATAGCACATGACCTCATAGATGAACTTGGCTTCTTCGTCGCCCTTCTTGATGCGCTGCGATATCTCGAAACCGTCGTTCGTGCCGAGATGGGCGACAAGCCCGCCTTTACCGTAGTTCTTCCGCTTGATATCCTCGAGTGTGTATTTCCCGCTGAAGCACATCTTGTAGAGGGGGCCCAAGGGGACGGATCCGCTTCGCTCGGGACTCATGGGGCCATCACCGTCCAAGGCGTTGTTCACATCCACCACGCGACCCTGCTTGTGGATGCCCACACTGATGCCGCCGCCGAGATGGGCGATGATGAGGTTCATCTCCGCATATTTCTTGCCGAAATCTTCGGCGGTCTTTCGGGCTACGGCCTTCTGGTTCAAGGCGTGAAAGAGGCTTTGACGTTTGATTTCGGGCATGCCCGTGTAGCGGGCGATATCTCCCATCTCGTCCACGGCGACGGGGTCGACGATGAAGGCGGGGATGTCTTGTCGGTCCGCGATCTCCTTGGCGATGACACAGCCGAGGTTGGAGGCGTGTTCGCCCCGCACGGCCCGCCGGACATAGTCGACCATGGTGTTGTTGACGGCATAGGTTCCGCTTTCCAAAGGTCTCAACATGCCGCCGCGACCGACGACGGCATCGAACTCGTCCAACGAGAAATTCTGGTCTTCGAGGGTCTCGATGATGGCATTCTTGCGGAAATCGTATTGGTCGAAGATGGTTTCGAAATCGGCAAGTTCGTCCGTGTCATGTCGGACGGTGGTCTTGTAGGTGCAGATTTCATCGTCGAAAACAGCTATCTTCGTACTGGTGGATCCGGGGTTGATGGCAAGTATCTTTTTTCCCATGGTTACCTCCCATTTCAGTATCCTGTATAACAACATTTTTGATTATAACATGTTAGCGTTTTCACAACAACACCCAGCGAAGGAAAAATTCCTGTTGCGAAAAAAGCCCCAAAAAAAGCGCATGATGCGCTTTTAGAGGGGTCGCAGCCGGGCGGTGAAATGTCTGAGCACGGGGGGCTCATACTCGAAACCGTATCCCCGGAGGGAATCTCTTTTTTCGTAGACGCTCTTGACACCTTCTACGACATGGTCGAGATGGGCGTACGTGTAGGTCCGACGGGGAATGGTCAACCGCATGAACTCCATCGGGCTCTCGAGGTTCTCTTTCGTATCGGGATCCCTTCCGAGCAGGAAGGAGCCAATCTCGACACCGCGCACGGCGGCTTCCACATAGAGAGCGTTCACGACCGCCTGGGCGGGAAACTGGTGATAGGGGATGTGGGGGGCGATGCGCTTGCAGTCGACAAACACCGCATGGCCGCCCGGGGGATGTTGGATCGGCACACCCGCCGCTTTCAGTCTCTCGCCGAGATAGCGGGCCTGGTCGGTACGGTGGCGTTGGTAATCAAGCTCGAGCGCCTCCTTCAGGCCGACGGCCAAAGCTTCCATGTCGCGGCCGCTCATGCCGCCGTAGGTCGGGAAGCCCTCTAGCGGGACAAGGCGGGTCCGACAATAGCGGAAGAGGTCATCATCATCCTTGATCGCGA
>PWYL01000020.1 GCA_003568315.1 Mollicutes bacterium
AAAGCATTGTTCATCCCTCCCGTTTGGTTCCCATTATACACCATGCGTTCCGGGGAAGAAAACGCAGGACACATCCTTCATCATTCAGGAAGTCTCCTCTTGCAAATCGCGGGCCATGGATAGATATTTCTTCGCGACCTTGTCGAAAGGGATCAAAAGTTCTTCCGAGAGGCCGATCTCGTGTTTGTACAAGGCGACGTTGTGCCAAAGGAGACACTGATAGAGACGGAAGAGGCGGAGGAGTCTCTCTTCCTCCGGTTTCGGTCCTCTTTCGAGATACACAGGAAGAAGCGAAAGAGCGTGTTCGAAGTCGATATTGCCGAAACAGGCGATATCATGGAAGGGATGCCCCATCCCCGAAAACTCCCAGTCGGTCAAGAAGAAACCTTTACTCGTCACGATGAAATTCGAGGGTTGCGCATCGCCGTGGATGAGGATGGGGTCCGGTCTCTCCATGTGTGTGCGAAAGGAGAGAAGATGCGCTTTCGCCAGATGATAGGTTTTTTCATGGGTTTTCCCCAGTTTCCTGACATGCCCCTCATAACGCTTGAGCCTCCGGAAGGGGTTGTAGAGGTGGGGGCTTTGCAGGCCGCTTTCGTGGAGCCTTCTCAATGTGGAAGCGACCGCCCCCAGATGTTTGGCCGGATCCTTTTCATGCAAAGGCGCTCCTTCGATGAAGGTCGCGATCTTATCTCCGGTTTCCGTGTCGAGATGGATGGTCTCATTGTTCAAGCACAAGGGTTCTATGAGGCTCAAATGATGGGCCTCTTCTTTTCTGTCGACGAACTTTTCAGCACCCTTCCCGAGAATGCGGAAGGTATAGGTGCCCGTGTTCGCTCTCACCACGTAGGTGTAGTTGGACATGCCCCCCATGAGCCTTCTTTCGATCCGGGTCAATTCTTCGGGACTTTCCAGCACATCTTCTGCGAGGGTCTTGATCCTTTGTTCGTGCACTTTTTCCATGGCGGCCTCCGGCAACTTTCTCGATTACTTATCCAGAATAAAAAAAAGGTTCCCTCCCTGTCAACAAAAAAGCATCTATCCGTGTGAATTCCGGTCTTTTTGAAGAAGATTCGCCCCAAAAAGGGTATAATACGAATGAAGGCCCCAAATCCAACGAAGGAGAAAGCCCATGATCGACAGAGTCGGCATCTTCATCGATGGCGGGTACCTAGACCAGATTCTCAAACACAGCTTCAATCGCGCCCGCATCGATTTCGAGAAGCTCACCCGCCATCTCGGACGGGACGAAAGGATACTCAGAGTATATTATTATCATTGCCCGCCCTACAAGGACGATCCCCCCTCCCGAGAACAAAACGAGCGTTTCGCGCGAGCCGAGAGTTTCTATGCCCAACTCGAGAGAATCCCCGAGTTCGAGGTCCGCAAGGGGAAACTCGCCAAAAGGGAGACCCCCGACGGCTCGCCCTATTATGTACAGAAGGGGATCGACGTCCTCTTGGCGACAGACCTCGTCTTGCTTTCCGCCAAACAAAGCATCTCCCGCGCCGTCATCCTCGCGGGCGATTCGGACTACCTTCCCGCGATACAGATCGCGAAGAACGAAGGCGTGCACATCACCCTGGTGCACGGGCCCGACGGCACCTATCACAAGCATGACCTCTGGCAACACGCCGATGAGCGGATCTCTCTCACCGAGGAGATTGTCAATAATCTCCGCCGCCCGGACAAAAACGAAAACACCCATTGACAAAAGGGCTCTTGGCAGTATAATGAAAAGTAGAATACCTGCTGGCATTCCTCGTGGATGTCAGCGAGTATTAAGAAAGGGTGCACTTCACACGGTGAACTGCACCCTTTTTTATGTTGGAATCAGTGTTTTTTCGGCACAACCGGAGGTGTGATGAGAGGATTCATCCTGTGATATGCTGACAGTTGGGCAATCAAAAAAGACATCCTGTTGGGAACGTTGTATTTCTTCATGATGTGCCATTGGTTCTTCTCGATGAAACTCTTCAAGTCCATTTCTTGTTCGGAAAGGAATGCTTTGGTTTGATCGTCGTAGAAACATTCGACTTCAAAAACGACAAGAATTCTGTAGAGCGATTCCGGCTCAAGAGTGACTTTGCGATTCCACTCCAATCTGAAACCATCATCAAGGATTCTTTCCTGGCGAATGGAGTCATGGATCCTGACACGGAAATTGCCCGATTCTTCGCCCAATTTCTCATAGTCGGCCTTTTTCAAATGAATGTCTACTTTCTTGAAAGTGATGTTCTTCATGTCTTCCATAGACCTCACCCCGCTACTAAGATAGTTGTGGATAGCTGTTGTCGTCATCCTCGTTCAAAATGTAAGAAGTAGGAACTTCTTGCTCGTAATCCTCGGGAATATCTTCGATATTGACAAGATAGAGTTTGGACAGCCAATTCTCCATCAAAGTGCGCGTATCATCCTGTACCGACGCCAGCATATCCCGGACATCCTTGTAATCGACATATCTTGTCACTGCCTCGTTGAGGAGTTGATTGATGCTCACCCCTTCGAAATCGGCGCGTTCGAGAACACGGCTGCGCAATGTCTTTGGCATCCGGAATGTGACTCTACCACTAAGATTGCTCACATCAGTCGGTTCCGGGGCCGGTTTGTTCGCTTCTTCAAGGTAGGCGAGATACTCCTTTTTGGCTTCCAAAGCTTCATCCAGAGTTTCTTGTGGAGTATCACCACACCCCCGTTTTGCCGGGAAGTTCAGGAAAGGCCGCTACATATTCCGTATAACCGTCATCAAAAACTTCGGTGTAGATATGCACTCGATAGTCTTTCCTGTCATTCTTCATGATCTTTTTCCTCCAATTCTTCCAACAACTCACAGATTTGTTTGATGTCGGCCGGTTTGACGGGAGATTTTCTTGGAAGCGAACGAACTCTCCCGGATGTATGTTCAAAGATGAGATGGCTCCCCCTTGAACGCACACATGTAAAGCCGTTTTGGCTCTAGAAGGTTTTCACCTCGTCGCAGGTTATGTCACGGGGAGTGGGTTTAGAGAATATCATGGAACGCAACTTGTCCTTTCTGCTTCTGATATCACAACCGCCAGCATCTATCGTAGTGACCGGAAGTATGACACCATATATAGTGTCACTACACTCTTGTGATATTGCAGTCGGCATGTGGTGTCAAATACATAGATAGTTCGGACATCTTCATGATCATAATCCCGGATATATCCAAGAAAGTATTCAAGATTGGATTTTTACCTTGAGAGATAGTCTTGTTGATTGTAAACTGGGAGTGAACAATGACGAGAGGAGTCACCAAAATGAAAAGACGATTCATCGGCGTCATCGGCGGACTGGGTACCGATGCGACCATCCGCTTCTTCGAGAATCTGAACCGTTTCGATACCGGAAAGACCGACGAAGGCCGCCGCAAGATCCTTCTTTACAACAACCCCGACATCCCCTCGCGCTACCTCGATTTCGAAAAGGGCGATGAAGATGTGAAAGAATCAATCAAGGCTTCCATCAAGCTCTTGGAAAAGGCGGGTGTCGATTTCGTGGCCATCGCCTGCAACACCGTGCATTATTTCATCGAAGATTTCCGCTCATCCGCTTCGGTCCCTGTCCTCGACATCATCGAAGAGACCCGCGAGGCCTGTCTGGAAAAAACGGGCGAAAACGCCCGGATCGGCATCCTCGGCTCGCAAAAGACCATCGCCACGGGGCTCTATCAAAAATCCTTCGCAAAAAAGGGCATAGAGGTCCACACCCCGGATGAAGAATGGCAGACGGCCATCGATACGACCATCGACAAGGTGAAACGAAACGACATGGACGATTTCTCGCTTTTTCAAGAAGCCGTGGACCGTTTTCAAAAAGAGAACGACCTGGACACCCTCGTCCTCGGTTGCACCGAACTCTGTCTCATCCCCTCGGAGGCCTATCCGGGAAACATCCGCCTTGTCGATTCCAACCACACCTTGGCCGAGAGCGCCTATCAGGCCTCCATCGGCAAGAAGGAACTTGGCTAGACACCAAACGAACATTCCCTTCGCCATCCTCTTTATCCTCCGGCATTTCTGCAAAGACAATCCGAAACGCTTGAAACACCGATATACAAGGCCCCTTCCCGGGGCCTTTTTTCCACCCTTCCCAAGAGGCTTTCGCTATAGTAGAATGAAGACGGAAGGAAAGAACGAAAGGCGGGTTTTCATGGAAAAGGACAGGTTTGCGACAGGCATCATCGGCGGCATGGGAAGCGAAGCGACGAAGCACCTTTTCGAACAGATCATCGAAAAGACAAAGGCAAAAAGCGATGCGGAACACATCCCCTTGTGCATTTTGAACGACACCCGCATTCCCGACCGCACCGCGCACATCGTGCATGGCGGTCCCTCCCCCCTGAAAAGGATCAGAGAGAACATCGCGACCTTGCAAAAGATCGGGGTGGCGTCTTTCGCCATCCCCTGCAACACCGCCCACATGTATAGCGACCGTTTCCGGGATGTGAAAAGGATGCGTTTCATCGACATGGTCGATGCGACACTCGTCCGGCTGAACGCTTCGGTCAAGAACACTTTCGTGCTCCTTGCGACGAAGGGGACCTTGCAGGAAGACGTCTACAAGCGCGACGTATTGCATTGGGAAAAGAACATCCTCTATCCCGAAGGAGCTCTGCAAGAGAGAATCAACGAGATGATCTATGCCGTGAAGGCCAACAAGGACAAGCTTGAGATCGCGCAAAACCTCGTGGCGCTCCTCAGAGAGAACTTCCAAAGAAACACGACCTACATCCTCGGTTGCACCGAACTCTCACTCTTGAAAAAACAACTGGAAAAAGACTTCGATTGCGTCTCGAGCTTGGAAATCCTCGCCGAAGAGATCGTCTCTTTCCACGAGACATGGAGAAAAGAAGAAGACACCTAGGAGAGAAATTCCATGGAAAAAAAAGGAAATCCGAAACGAAGGGTGCACGTCTTGGAAGAAGTCTTCGCTTCTACGTACAATCTGACGAAGAATCCCTTCATCGTGCGATTTTTGGAAACCTACATCGACTGCGAGACGACCGCCCACAAGATCGTCCGCTTCTACAAACACGACAAATACCAACGAACGGACGCCTCCGTCATTTTGAACGTGCGCAAAATCGTCGCCGCCGCCCGATATTTCCATCTTGCGATTGACGAATCACGCATCCGCGCCCTCTTCACGGGCGGAAAAGGAATAAGAGGAAAGAAGACGCCGCGACAGCTCCGAAACGGCTATCTCCATGAGAAGTCGGCGCCTGATGTGAAAGAGATGCAACGGCGACTGGATTCGTTGCACGATCTCATGCAAGAGTGGCTCACGGCCGTGAAAAACTTCGTGGCGGACCTTTCCGGAAGAAAGAAGATGACATCATGATCGTGAGTGTCTCCCGCCGGACAGACATCCCCGCGCTTTATCACGAATGGTTCTTCCACCGTCTGCAAGCCGGCGAAGTCTTCGTGAAAAACCCCTTCAACCCGAGACGGATCCGCCGCATCAGTCTCAAAAGGGAGGATGTCACGGGGTTCGTCTTCTGGACGAGGGACGCCTCGCCTTTTCTTTCCCGTCTGGACGAACTGCAAGGTTACGAGTATGTCTTCTTGGTCACCTTGAACGCTTATGGAGAGGATCTCGAGCCCGCGTCTTTTGAGGAATTGCCAGCAGTGGAGACCATCAAACGCCTCTCGGCACGGATCGGGAAGGAAAACGTCGTCTGGCGGTATGATCCCATCATCCTCACCGACCGTTACGACGAGACCTTCCACCTAGAAGCCTTCGAACGTTTGGCGGAAGCACTCTCGCCGCATGTCAAAAAAGCGGTCACGAGTTTCGTCACGACCTACCGCAAGAACAAGCGGGCCTTCCGGCATTTCGGCGTGAAGGATGTAGATGAGAGGACGAAAAGACACTTAGCCGAAAGACTCGGAGACATCGCCAAAAGGGAAGGCCTCCGCTTGGAAATCTGTGGAGAAGCCCTCGATCTCGAAAAGGAAGGCCTTCCTTCCGCCCGCTGCATAAGTGGCGTTTATTTTCGGAAGGGAGACACCCTCCCCGAAGACAAGAACCAAAGAGAAACATGCAACTGTGTAGAAAGCGTCGACATCGGGATGTATGACACCTGTACCCACGGTTGCCTTTATTGTTATGCGGCGGGAAGAGAAGAGACCGTGCACAAGAATAGAAACCGTCACAGTCCCTGCCATCCTTCACTCCTTTGAAAGATTCCCTCATTCCGCCATTTCATGCAAAAACCTTTGCAAAGCGCTGAAAATGCGATAAAATAGAAGTGTGAAGAATGCGCCGAGATTTGGCCGAGGCGCCGACGATGGGGGATAAGACGTGAAAATAACGTCCGCTCGAGTGGCTGCGCGAAACGCGCCCGTTTTCCGTATCATCTTCAGCCTGTGATGACATCACATTTTTCGTGTGGTGTCTTTTTGTATGGGGGAATGTCTAAATAAGAGAGGAAAGTGCCAAATATGGCCAAGAATGAAGTCAAGGAAGTCATCAAGCGGGTGAGTGAGGACAAGGCGAGCCTCGAGTTCTTTGAAGAGTTCGCCTCCGACGAGAGGGTGGTCATGGCCGCCGTCAAACAAGACGGCAAGCAATTGAAATTCGCCACCGAAGAGTTGAGAAACGACAAGAAAATCGTCACACAGGCCATCGAGAACAACAAAGAGGCCTTGCAGCATGCCGGAGACGACATCCGCAACAACAAACCCTTCATGTTCAACCTCATCAAGAAGGACAAGGGATATGCCAAGTATCTCGGAAGCGAACTCAGGACATCCCATGATTTCCTGATTTCCACCATGGAAAAACTCGGGAAGGAATTTTTGGAGTTCATCGCCGACGAGATGAAGGACGACAAGGCCTTCATGCTGGAGGCGATCAAACTCGACAAGCACGCTTTGGCCTACGCCAGCAACCGCCTGAAAGAAGACAAGGACGTCGTGCTCGCTTCCATCCGCTGGGGCGGCACCGAGGAACACATCGGCGAGAGACTGCGCAACGACGAATCCTTCATCAGCGAGATGTTCGAAAAGAACCTGGTCTTTCCCGACACGCCCTTGGATTGGCTCGGGGAGAAGATCCGTTCCTCCAAGGATTTCATGCTCGACCATGTGCCCGACAGACCCTATCTCTTCCAGTATGCGGCTGACGCCTTGAAGATGAACCGGAGTTTCATCCTGCAGTTCGACGCCCCCTATCTCTCGCGGATCCTTCCCCACATCGACGAAGAGCTGCAAGCAGAGCCCGCGTTCTTGACAGAAGCGGCAAAGAAGGATCCCGAAGTCTTGAACCGGATTTCCGACAAGAAGGTCAAAAAAGAGGTCAAGAAGGCCCTGAAAGGCAAGTGAGGAAACCATGAAACGGATCATCTCCGTCATCGGTGATTCCGGACTCAAACCCGCGAGCGAAAAATACAAGCTCGCTTTCGAGACGGGCAAGGCGCTCGTCGATGCGGGTTACCGCGTCCAGACGGGCGGCATGGGCGGCGTCATGGAAGCCGCCCTGGCCGGCGCGAGAACTTCATCAAACTACCAGGAGGGGGACAC
>PWYL01000012.1 GCA_003568315.1 Mollicutes bacterium
CTTCTTTACCGAAGCGGAAATCACCGAAGTCGATGACGCGAAAGATGCGGCCGAAATCGCCGAAGAGCTCATCATGTTCTTCATGATTGCGGAAGCCGCTCGCTATGGACATCTCGTGGCCGAACATCCCGATATCGATGAAGGAATATACACCTTCGCGGACATCGCCGCTGTCGATGAAACGCTCATGTTCTCCCCGCCGCTTGTCGATCTTGAAGCGAGCGAGGTCGAAGTCACAGCGGACGATGTGTATATCGATCCCGTCTACAGCGCGAATGACGAACATGCATTCCAAGACCCCGTGGCGCTTTCCGACCTTGCCGGAATCGACTTTGAAGAGCCGCCCGCGGACCGGGAAGAGTTTCTCGACATCATCGTATTTGCCGACAGAGAAGCCATCGACATCCGGTTGAAGATATTCGCGTTGATCGAGTTCATGGGCGAAGAGAGTCTGCCCGACGATCCCATCGATCCCGGGAACGATTTTCCCGAAGAGGACCAGGTCGGTTTCAATGACATCGAGAATCTTCCCCGTTATCCCGGAAGTGTCATGATCGACGGTATGGACGGCGATATCGAACAAATGCGCGTCTATGTCTCGGAGGACAAGACCGCCGATGTCTATGACTTCTATCTCGACCATTTCGCCGAACAAGACGAATGGGAAGTCCTGGAAACCGCCTTTATCATGGGGGAAGGATTCTTCGAACTCGCGGGTGACGACATGACCGCCGCCATCGTCATCCATGAGAGCAACGCCCACGAGGATGCCGCGGAGATCATCATGTATATCGATCTCGATCCCGAGGTGGATCCCGGTAACGACTTGCCTGAAGAGGACCTTGTCGAACTCGAGGACCTTGACGATGTCCCGCGCTTCCCCGAAAGTGTCATGGTTGACGGCGGCGACGGCGATGATGATGACTTCGCTATCCGCGTCTATCTCTCCGATGCATCGCTTTCCGACATCCACCAGTTCTATCTCGACCATTTCGATGGCGAAGCCGATTGGAATGTCGTTGATCAGAACATCGATGAAGAGGAAGGCGAAGCTACCCTGACAGCCATGACAGCGGACATGACCACAGCCATCATCGGCCTCTATGTGGAAGACGATCTGGTGGAAATCATCATCCAATACAGTGACTGAGGAATCGCATGATATGATCACCCGACACAAAACCGATCCCCATAGGCAAAACACCCCCGATTTTATCGGGGGTGTTTTTTGGAAGGAATCAAGGCGGCGGGAAAGTCATGAATCGACCTTGAAGGACGGTGTCTTGATGTTCAAAAGAAAGAACGTGTCGTTTTGGGCTTGCACGGACTTGCCGCCTTGTCCTTCCAGGACGAAGAAGGTCACATCCACAGGGACCTTGTGTTCGGGGACGCTTTCAAAAGCTCTGAGGATCAACTGCTTGCTGAGTGCGTGTTCGTGATTGATGAGGACAAGGGAGTCGATTCCTTGGACGTTCTTTGTGCCGGGGATCTCTCCAAGATGTTTGTGCATGCGGATTCCTCCTTTCCGAACGGTTCCTGATGATGTACAATGAATGGTATCAGAAAGAAGGACGAGAGAGAATCGAGACGCCTCCTTCAGAAAGCGGAGATGAAGATGAGAATCGGCTACTGCCAGTTCGACGTGCAGCACAAAGACATAGAAAGGAACCTGCGTACGATCGAGAGAATGCTCGCAAAAACCGAGGCCGACGTCGTCGTGCTGCCGGAACTCGCACTGACGGGGTATTTTTTCGACAAAAAGGAAGAACTCGCCGGACTGTCTACCAAGAAAGTGACGGATGACGCCTTCGCAAGGCTTGGCGAGATTGCGAAGAAACATGTTCTCATCATCGTCATCGGCATGTCGGAACTCGCCGATGGCAAACTCTACAACACCGCATATGTCATAGATGAGACGGGTATCAGGGGGAAACAACGGAAGATGCATCTCACCGAGACCGAGAACATCTTCGCAGCGGGAAAGAAGGTGGATGTGATCGAGACCGGGGGCATCAAGATCGGCATCGCGATCTGCTTTGACATCTGGTTTCCCGAGATGTGCAGGGTGCTTGCGGACAAGGGGGCGGATGTCATCTGTTGCCCGGCGAATTTCGGTGGTCCCTGGTCTGTCGATGTGGCGAAAGTCAGAGCGTTGGAAAACAGCATCCCCTTCGTGTTGGCCAACCGCACGGGAGAAGAGATCATCAAAGCCGTGAAAGAGCCCTTCCGCGGCCAGAGCATGGTGATAGACGGCTATGGGAGAGTCTTGTCCAAGGCCAAGCGCAAGGCGAAGATTGGCGTTGTCGATGTCGACCTTGATGCCTTCTCGCGGGAGAAGTCCCCTCTTTCCAACAATATGCGCCAAGAGAGAGACAAACACACAATGGACCTTTGTGAGAACTTGTTGAGCAAGAGTGATGAGAATCCGAGATGAGAAAGAGATTATTGTCTAAAATGCGTGTGACGGCTGACGTCACACGCATTTTCGTACCTAACGGGGAATTGTTCATTGGTACCCCAATATTTCGTGAATCTTTTGTCGTATCAAGGGCAGCCGCTCTTCGAAAAAGGCCGGGTGGTCCTTGAACATCTTGACGTTGAGCGGGGAAGGATGAGGGAGGACGAACGCCTCTTTTCCGCGTATGGTCCAATCCTCCATGATGAGCTCTTTCAAGGGCACACCCGGAAAGAAGTGCTCGCTCGCGGCTTTGCCGACGATGAGATAGATGTCGTTCTCGACGAGTTCGAGTTCCTTGTCGAGCCAGAGCTTCGCGCAGAACTTCGGCGGTTTTTTATCGCCGCCCGAGGGGTTCTTGCCGGGAAAGCATTTGCCCACGGTCGTGATGTAGAACTTGTCCTCGTCATAGAAGGTCTCATCAGAAATGCCGTACCAATCTTGGCGGAGAGTCTTGCCGCTTTGGTCGTTGAAAGGGAGTCCTGTCCTATGGACATGGACGGATGGTGCCTGGGAGATGTGCATGATGGGGGCGTGAGGGCTTCCTCTGAGCACGGGACGGGGCTCGTGGCCGAAACGTTCGTGACATTTCCGGCAGGCGAGAATCTCTTCTTTCAATTTTTCATGGGCATCCATCGTTCCACCGCTTTTCGCATGATGAGCTTTTCACATTATCTACATTATACGGAAAAATCGCCAAGACGCCAACAGAAATCCATCTAGGATTACCGATGAGAGCGGACTGATAAACAGCGGGAGTTGTTTCCGAGGGTGTTAAGTCGTACAATGAAGTAGAGTCGGAGGTGCATCGTATGGAGAAGGGAAACATCCTCGTCATCGGCGCGAGCAACATCGACATCACGGGTGTTCCGAAAGAGAAACTTGTAAAGAAAGACTCCAATCCGGGCCATGTGCACATCTCGCACGGGGGTGTCGGCAGAAACATCGCCGAGAATCTGGCCCGCCTTTCGATGAAGGTCGGTTTCATCACCGTTTTGGGCGAGGATTCCTTCGGAGAGGCGATCGCGGCAAGACTGGAAAATCTCGGTGTCGTTCTGCATGCGAAAAAGGTCTCGCGAACCCCCGTCTATCTCGCTATCCATGACTCTTCGAAAGATATGCGCCTGGCCGTGAACGACATGGAGGGGTGGGCTGCTTTCAGTGCCCGCGACTTGCACCGACATGAGAAGTCGATCCGGGAAGCGGAGGCTGTCATCATCGATGCGAATCTCGAAAAAGGGGTCATCGATTATGTGATGAAGAGGTCTTCCCAAGTATTCGCCGATGCCGTTTCCTCCGCCAAAGCAAAAAGGTTGACGCCCTATCTCGGAAAAGTCCACACGTTGAAATGCAACCGCGAGGAACTGTCCACCTTGGCCGGTGAATCGATCGATGATGAGATTTCTTTGCGGGAAGCTTTGCGCAGGCTGCACGCCCAAGGTGTATATCGTATCGCGGTGACCATGGGGGCTGAAGGTGCGACTCTTTCCGATAATCAGGGCATGCGGCATCTTCCCGCCCTGCCCGTTTCCACAGTCAGCACCACCGGGGCGGGGGACGCTTTCACCGCCGGACTCGCCTATGCGGAGATGACCGAGAAACCTCCGCTCGCTGTCGGCATCGCTTTATCCTCTTTCAGTCTCGAAACGGCAAATAACGTGCACCCTCGGCTTTCCGCAAAGCGACTTGCCCGCCGGCTTCCTTCCGGATGAGGGGCTGTCCATCTTTCCAAGGGGGATACCAGGGAAAAACACCCAAACCCCTTTTTTTTCGGTTTTTTTCCCGCCCGAGGGTCATTCTTCTGCTACAATGGAAGGTGAAAATACCGTGGTTCTCTCTTGAAGAGCGGACCCCAAAGAAAGGATGTAACGATGAAGAACATCACACTCGAGAAATTCCTCGACTACCGTTTTCTCGGCAACTTGCAAGCATCTTTGGATGAGACGCGTTTCGCGTTCCTATCCGCCGTGGCGAAAAGAGAGAAGAACGAATACCGCCACACCCTCCATCTCGGTGACAAGAAGGGACTCGGGAAGACACTTCCGCTCGGAAAGAACAACGATTACCTCTTCTTGGACGAAAAAAGGATCCTCCTCAACCTCCAAAAGACGAAGAAGGAGGAGAAGGCCCTCAAAGAGGAATTCCGCCAAAGCTACCACCTTTTCGATTTGGACAAAGGAAAGACCGAGAAAGCTTTCACACTCCCTTTCCCCGCCAAACTCGAAAGAACCATCGATGCCGACACCATCCTTTTTTCCACGCTCATGGAAGCGACCGACCACATCCTCTATGAAGGCGACAAGGAAAAAAGGGAGACCCATGTGAAAGAAAAGAAGAAGCTGCGCGCTTTCGAAGACATCGAGGAGATACCCTATTACTTCGACGGCATGGATTTCATCGCCAACAAGCATAAACAGCTCTTCCTCTACGATATTTCTGCAGAGAAAGTGAAACGGGTCCTTCCCAAGGATTTCTCCGTCGAGAGTTTCACGCTCTCCAAAGACAAGAAGACAATCTATTACACGGGCAAGAAGAAGGAAAGGATCCGTTCCTTGACATCCAGGATCTTCGCCTATGACACGGAAACGGGAGACCATACCGTCCTCTACGACAAGAAGGACCATAGTGTCATGGCACTTGCCGAAGTGGATAGAGAGCTTCTTGTCGTCGCCCGCGACATGGCTGAACACGGCATCAACGAGAATCCCGACTTCTTCCTTTTGAAAGACGGACAACTCGAACTCCTTTGCGAATTCGGCGGCGCCTTCGGAAACACCGTGGGCACCGATTGCCGCCTCCTTCCTTCGGAGAAGACCTTCGTCAAAGACGGCCGTTATCATTTCATCACCACGGTCGACGACCACACGGAATGGAAGGCGATCGGTCTCGATGGCAAGATGGAGACCATCCTTGTCATGGACGGCTCCATCGACGGTATCACTCCTTTCGGCGGCGAAATCCGGCTTATCGGTATGAAGGGGACGCGTCTGCAGGAAGTCTATGCCTATGATTTCCGCTCGACTCAGCTTTCCATGCTCACGAGGAAGAACACCAATGTCTTGCAAGACCATTACGTGGCGAAGCCGCAACCGCTCGTCTTACAAAGAGAAGACCACGAGGTGAAAGGGTTCGTCCTTTTGCCCAAAAGTTATGATCCCGCCAAGAAATATCCCGCCGTCTTGAACATCCACGGCGGGCCGAAAACGGTCTATGGGAGCATCTTCTATCACGAGATGCAGTATTGGGCGAACGAAGGGTTTTTCGTCTTCTTCGCCAATCCCAAAGGATCGGACGGAAAAGGCGACGCCTTCGCCGACATCCGCGGGAAATACGGCACCATCGATTACGAGGACCTCATGGACTTCACCGACAAGGTGCTTGCCGAATACCAAGCCATCGACGAAACACGTCTTTTCGTCACCGGCGGCTCCTACGGCGGTTTCATGACGAACTGGATCATCACGCACACGGACCGTTTCCGCGCCGCCGTGACGCAGCGGTCCATCTCCAACTGGCTCTCCTTCTATGGCACAAGCGATATCGGCATCATGTTCGGCACAGACCAAGTACAAGGGCATCCTTTACGGGACAGAGAAAAACTCTACGAACAATCCCCCATCAAATACGCACTGAACGTGAAGACCCCGCTTCTTTTCATCCATGCCGACAAGGACCACCGCTGCCCCATCGAACAGGCCCAGCAGTTCCATGCCGTCTTGCAGGCGGAAGGCGTGGAGACGAAACTCGTCTGGGTGAAGGACGAAAGCCACGGACTCTCGCGTGGCGGCAAGCCCGAGGCCCGCATCAAACGCCTACAAGAGATCACCGGTTGGTTCAAGGACCATATGTGAGAAAAACCCCCTTAAAGTAGTACCTGCAATCTTTATATATTTGCAGTGTCTACTTTAAGGGGAGCATATCAGCGGGCTCCCTCGTTTTCCTATTCGCCGATGATCTGCACATGGAGCTTTCGGTCTCTGGGGCCGTCGAACTCGGTGAAATAGATGCCTTGCCAAGTCCCGAGCCGCAGCTTGCCGCCTTGGATGGGAACGGTGAGATTGGGTCCTATGAGGGAGGATTTGATGTGGGCGTCAGAGTTGCCTTCCGCATGGCGGAACTCCTTCCGGTCGGGGAAACTCTTTTTCAACTCGAAAAGGAGGTCGCGACAAACGTCGGGATCGGCGTTCTCGTTGATGGTGACGCCGGCGGTCGTGTGCGGGACGAAAAGATGGATCATGCCTTTTTGGACACCTTGTTCTTTCACGTAACGCGTGATTTTACCGGTGATGTCGACAAAGGACTCCCTTTCGGGGGTGGAGACAGTGATGGTGTCTTGATGGATGCGCATGGGTCTTCACTCCTTCTCTTGATGGAACCACTCATCATTATAACCAAAACCTTCTCACAATGAAAGAAGGGCGACTTGTTTTCAACGCATTGCATTCGGATAAGATGTATGTTAGTATGTGCGACTGTTACGACTATATTCCTAGGAGATTTTGATATTTATGAAGAAGATTCTTGTAATCATGTTCGCCATGCTCATCACGGTCACCCTCGCCGCTTGTGGCGGCTCGGATGAACCGGTCGCCATCGTCAACGATGAAGAGATCATGGAAAGCGAATGGGAAGAACAGGTCGATATCATGTTTGCCATGTATGAAAACATGTATGAACAATACGGTATGGATTTTGAAGACATAAAAGACGACGACGAGTTTATTGAGAACGTCGAGACAGAGGCTCTGGAATACATGATCCAGGAGGCCGTCCTTCTGCAAGCCGCTGAAAAGGAAGGGATTGAAACCACCGATTCGGATGTTGACAGGGTTTTCGAGGAGCGGAGGGATATCTTCGAGAACAATTACAAGCCTATTGGCTTTACCGAGGAGTCCTACCGTGACACGATTCGTACGGAACTGACCATCGAGAGCTATTTCGACAAACATCTTGTTGAGGTGGAAGTGGACGAAGAGGCAATCCAGGACATGTATGAGCAGCAGAAAGAGCAATATGAAGAACAAGGCCAGGAAGTCCCCGATTTCGACGAGATTGAAGACCAACTCGAACAGCAATACATCGTGCAAAAA
>PWYL01000074.1 GCA_003568315.1 Mollicutes bacterium
ACGCTGACGACCGTAGCTTCTTCCAGGAACATATCGCTGATCTCTATGGCACTTGAGAGCAGGCCGCCCGGATTGAAACGGAAATCAAGTATCAGCCCCTCCATATCCTCACCCTGAAGTTTCTTCACGGCTTCCCGGAGGTCTTCGATAGTTCTCTCGTGAAAAGAAGGAGCGTATATATACCCGATATTCCATTCGTCATCATCTATCATACCGACCCCCTGCACGCCGGGCAGTTCGATAATCTCGCGAGTTATGGTAATTTCTTCTTCATTTCCAGTATCTTCCTGAATGACTGTGATGCGCACGTCTGTACCGGCGTCTCCGCGAAGCACCTCAACAGCGTCATGCACGGATTCAAACTTCCGCGTCTCGTAGCGCTGCTCCGTCTCGTAATCATAGATCTCCGTTATTATATCTCCCGCCAGGACCCCCTTATCGAAAGCCGGAGTGCCAGGGATCGGCTCTTCTACGCGAAGAATTTCTTCAAATGGGTCGAATGTTATCTGTATGCCGAGCCCGCCGAATTCACCATGGGTATCTTCTTCGAACTGCTCCAGTCTGCCCTCGGGTATATAAGAGCTGTAGTCGTCCAGCTCGTTCATAATGCCGTGGTAAGCACCCTCCAGGAGCTCATCGGGGGAAACCTCCTCAACATAACTGTTCTGAACATGGTGCATGACCTCCAGTAGCGGGCCGAAAAACTTCTCCTGCCACTCATCATTTTCGTTTCCCGAACCGGAGAGTGCCATCATCGGCCCGACGTAAATACCAAGGGCAAAACCAATTATTATACCTGCTATCAGTCCTTTTCTTTTTATCATTGTTTTCATCGCGTTACCTCATTTGTTAAGATTCCGGGTTTTTAGCGAATTGTTGCTGAGTTTACTGCACTTGCAAATCGGAAAGCTGCTTTTTCTGTGGCTGTATAACCGTACCCTATCAAAAATAAATTGGTATCGCAAATTACATGAGAAATGTTCGTGCTTTATTCTCTCGGGATTTGTTGCCTGGCGAGCGATCGGCAAGAATGACATGGAATGTTTTCAATTAGAAGAAGGCGCCCGAAATCTCTACCGTAAGATAGAATTGGCAGTTTTGGGTGATTGCCTTGAAAAAGTGGAAAGAGGTACTTCTCGAACATGAAAAGGGGGAAAATAATAAACACCGGTTTTTTCAAGTTTGAGATGACATTTTGCGATATCCGATCCCATGATAATAATATCCACAAAAAAGGCCCAAAAGCGTCTGTATTTGAAACCTTCGGATTTGAGCTCCATTTGCGCCGATAATACCGAGATGAAAGAATGGTAATGCAACGTTGCCGTGCTCCATCGCAGGCCATACTTTCTGCTTACATTCGGCTTTATTGAATGGTGCAGCCTGCTGCAGATATTCCTCTATGAGTTTGGAAGTGCTCAAACCTCTGGCATAGTTTTCGGCTGGTATTGTTATGGCAGGGGTAAGAAGGGGGAAAGGTGGTGCGGATGGGGAGATTCGAACTCCCATGGTTTTTGTTTGGCGATGTCCTTTCGAAACCTTTCTGCCGGTATCTCCGCAATACGGACACTTTGGCGGCCTTCCTCGTGACATTTTTTTTCACCCAGCAGGGAGAAGGCTCGGGGCTTTATAAATGTTTTGATTATGCTCGCTCAATTGCTGCCTGGTTTTTTATGTAACTGATGGGGACAACTCAAACCAATTTTAACACTTATATTTTTTTTGCGATTTCGTGCCCCGGCATGCTTTGAAAACACTTCCTAACTACAGGTTAGCAAAATCTCCTGCTCCAGACCACAACCATGCTTTTGCATGGCATTAACCATGCGTTTTACAAAAACGTCTTCGGACTGCTCTATGTATCGCAAGTATTTAACGTTCTTCTCGAGCAATTGGTGTTTTCCCCATTTTTCCATAAGTTCTTCAAAATTTGGCGGCACGACAAATTCTACGGCCGCACCGTTTTTTTGTTTTAAACGCAGATAATTGTTTAAGCCCACGGGATCGTAATCGGCATAAAGCAGAATCAGAGGTGCACGCTCCCTTGCTGCCAACCATTCGTTCATTCGCTTTGGCACGTTTCCGCCATAATAAATGAATGATCCACATTCCACCTGACGGTAAAGTCTTTCGCAGTGAAAAAAAACTTCCTTGTTTTCGATTAACCCAATTGGAGCATCGGAATGCCACTGATCATCCGTTTTGGTGGCAATGGCTGCAATGTCGGCAATACGCGTCAGATCCGCCACATCCAGTGAATTTATACCATTAGACCACACACAGGATTCCCGGCAGCTCCGGAGATAGATTGGCTCAGGATTATTTGATATTGCCCGCTTGGAATCGCGATATTTACGCACGGCGCTGGCCCGGGGAGGCGCATTGCCGGTGTCTGTCCAGTTAGGTCGGACACGCTCCAATTGTCCCGCAACAGCCTTCCTGTCAGCCAAAGAAAGGCGGCTGCCTGCTCCGGTTTTTTCTTTCCTCAAAGCTCCGCTGGAAAGCATCGGAAGTATTTCGTCCCATGCGGAACGACTAACACTGGACGCGGTGACTGAACCATTATCGAGCAGTTTTTGTAACAGATTTATTGTGGTTGCTTTCACTATCTTCGTTTCTCCCGCTACCCCTTTTTTTCTCCAATTCTATCCAATTTTGTTCATCAATGATTACTTTCTCTCCTTCCGGCGGGCTATCAACTTGCACACAGTACGTTGCTTCTGCTTGAGGTTTGACAGAAGCCAGGATCGGAATAAAACCCATTTGCATTCCCTGCTCAATGAGCGTTGCTTGATTCCGAGGATCGATTGAGGAGGCTTCATCCAAATAATATGGAAATCGTATTGTCCCGCGTCTACCCTCATCGATAAGGTGGCCCATCATGTGCATATTGACAAGCGCCTTGATGGTTATTGTGGTGCCATGTGATTCGATATTCTCAAGGTTGTGATACACAATTTCTTTCCCTTCATTTGTAAAAACGACAAAGCAAAGCTCAAAAAGATGAGTCAGATTTAGTTTGCGTCCCTGGCTTTTAACCCACTTATAGAGATATTCCGCAGCGCGTGAGGCTTTCTGTTCATCACAAAACAATCTCTCCACGCCAACCTTCACAATCTCCTCAATCGCATCCAGCACTTCCTTGTTCGGTTCCAGACGCATTTCGAGTTTGGTTAAGTTGGATATTGTGCGCCGGTTTATGGCACGGTTGAACTTGGTTATCTCTTGCTCAAGTCTGCGGTAATTATCCCGCAGGCCTTTAAGTGTACTTCCAAGCTCAACAATCGATGTTTTCTGATTCTTTTTTAGTAACTCTTCGCGCTGAGGAACGGTTTCATCTGCTTCCGCCAGCGACTCAATGCAAAAATTTTCGTCATCATGGAGATATATTCCGCCGCCGATACTTTCGATGAAATCGAGCTGCTCCTGGATCGCACCCTCGATACTTTGCTTGCTCTCCCAGTAATGCAAGTATTCCTCCATTGTCTCCACCATGGACTCGGGCCACTGATGACTCTGCATAGCCGGGTCTCCGGGTGGTTCTTCAGGCGGCAGTGGGAGTATTTTATCATGATTTTGTTCGATACTTTGGCGTTCTGATTCTCTTTCTTTCAAACCGTTTTTCAAATTCTCAGCCTGACGGTCTAAATCACGTTCTTGCTGATGCAGTTTGTTTATCCTGGCATTGCACTCTTCTACTTTTGTTTCGAGCTTCCGATGTGCCTTTCGCTTGCCTTCAACCTCCCGGCATTGCTGAACGTGCTTCTGGAAACGATTACGAAATTCCTGTTTTTTTTCGATTTTTTTAGACAGGGACCGGCTTTGCTCCTTCAAAGCTTCAATATGCTGGGCGTTTTCAAGCTGGTTTGTCAGTTTTTCAATATTCTTTTCGCGTTTTTGTTTTTCCTCTTCAAGCTGGGATATATTCGTGAATCTGGCCGGATCGACAGGATCAAGCTTTTTCAGCGGAACTACAACTCCCTGGCCACAGTATACGCCATCCTTAATGTCTTCGAGGCAAGCTTGTATAGCTTCATCGAGTTTGCCGCGATCGTCAACAGTTATTCCCCCTTCAATATCGACAGGAAGTCTTAGCAATTCTTTATTCAGGAGCGTGAAAACCTGGATTAATTCCTCCTGGGTGAATTTCTCGAAAAGCAGGTTCCAGAGGTTCTGGTCCCAATCTTTCAAATTTTGCTCGATTTTACAGAGACTTTGCTTTTCTTCAAAGATTTGTTGCTCTATCTGTGCTGGCTTCACTCCCTCGCTATTCCCGATTTTCTTTACAATATCATCACGCTGGGCCTGCATAGTCTGAATGTCCACTTCAAGAATGCCAACATCCTTTATAAGCTGAAATTCTCGTTTCTCTTTTTCGAAGTTATTCAGCCATTCCTTGCACTTTGCCTTTTCGCCTGATAGCTGAGAAATCTCTTTTTGCGCATCTTCCCGAGCTAAGATAAGATTTTTACGGCGGGGTTCAATTTCTTCAAGCTCACGCTCATCTTGTTCTTTCATATTCTTGTATTCCAAAAACCAGCTTTTCAACCGTTTTTGAATTTCATCGTAACCCGCATTAAGCTTGCCCCTATACTCCTGTCGGTTTTTATGCATTTCCAAAATCTTCCTGACGTGCGGACGCATTTTTTTCAAGGTTTCGAGTTCCCTGACGATACGATTGACTTGCTCGGTCACCCTCTGGTACTCGGCAGCGAAATCTATGTCACCGGCCACCAGGTGTATGTCAAAAATACTCAACAAAAGCTTTTTAAGATCCTGGCTGTTGACATTTCGCATGTGCAGGAGGTTTTTGAAAACACTAACCCACGCTTCAATATATCTTGTTCGATGTCCCCTCAGGGGAACCAGGGTTATGTCAAATGCATTCTCGCCCGGCATCCCCAGCAGCATGTTTCTAAGCTCCTGCGGCTGGAGCTTGACACATTCGACTCCCTTGCGTTGCAGCCCCAACAGGCACTGATCCAACTCAAGAGGCATACCATTATCACGGTAGTCCTCGCGATCAAATTGTCCCCGATAAGCAAAGTGTTGTATGGAATAACTTGACGCAGGGCCGCCGCCGGTTGCTCCTATGACAAAATGTCCGTGTTCGAGGCGTATTTCAGCAAGCACATAACTGCTGGTATGAGGAAAATAAAACTTCCGCGTATCACGGTTCTCATGCTTTCCGAAATCCATATCTCTCATATCAGTCAGAAAAAGCAATTGAAGCGCATTGATTGCTGTGGATTTGCCGGAGTTGTTAGTGCCGCAGATAGAGAGAGGGCAGTCGATGGGGAAGACACTGAAAGCATACATTCCGCTGTTAATCAGAATCAGCCTTCGGATCCCGTATGATATAATGTTTTGTTTTTCAACCACTGAGTTCACTCCTGAACTTAAGATTTTTCACCGAAATTTCGCGCTAATTTTTTTCACGACGCCCGAGTTCCATGCATAAATCGAGGAATCTCACAACTGGCGTGCGAAATCGGAACATAGTCCCCTCAGCGTGCGCAAAACCTAATTTTGTAAAACTTTTTGACAGGCAGTTTGTTACCTCTTCCTCCGATGATAAACCACCCTCTCTTAACAAATCCGGGTCTTTCTCCCACAGTGAAGCAGCTAATTTTCCTAATTCATATTCACCGTCCCTGACCTCGGATAAAGGGTCACGTCCATCGTCCGCGAGGTGCTCCACCATAAGGAAAATAATCAGTGCCATCTTACGGGTTGTCTTATTTAGGGCCGGTTGAGCTCCCGGGGGGAGAAAGTAATAAAACCCTCGGTGATCAGACTTGAGCTTATAACCGAGGGCCTCGAAAAGGCTTTCATATTCCGTCTCATGATTCTGCAAATCATGATATAAATCGAAATCATCCTTCGAAAGGTGGTAGCCGCTTGATAGGGATGCGTTCGGGGAGCGAGGTGTCAAATTTCGCGTCAGTTCTCAACTGTTTTAACGCTATTGAAGCACCTCTTGCAGCCGTGCTGTTGCGCCGAACCTGTCGCACCAGCGGCAGGAGAGCATTGCGAGACTCGGTCAGATGTAGCTTAAGCTCGCTTCTAAGACCCGTAAGACGATAGAGCAGGACTTCGAAGTTGCGACGTTCTGAAACCAGGGCGCCCTTTGAATCCAGTTGTTGTATCGCAAGCTTGAGCTCACGTTCCAGGCGTTCAAATAAGGCCTCGAACGGGCCTTCCGGACTGGCCATTTCCTGAACCGGCTCAATGTAAGTTTCCCAGGCTTCCAGTACTTCACCGTAACGTTGGCGAAGTGGTATGCGGCCCTTTCGGGTCTTTGCACGAACAACTATATCATGCACAGCCTCCGAGTTGTTATGCAGGTGGCGACGGATGCTCACTATACGATTTTTCAGATTGCCGGCATGCCTGAAGAGTTTTTCGTAATCTGTTTGTCCGAGTGCAGCAACGATTTGTCTCGTTTGGGCCTCTAAATCTTCCAAATATACTCGGATTTCGCCGACAAGGCCAAGGGAGTGTTCTTGTCTTAGATGATTTATCAGATTCTGAATGAAGTCACCCATTTCGAAGCACGGGGTGTCGGGCAACTGGACAATAATGCCTTCATCAAGCAAACGCTGCGTAACATTGGTGATTTTACTTTCTTTTGTGATCTGCTGCAGTGTGCCGGGTTGTAGTGTCCCCTGCTGACACCGCTCGTAAATGGCTTCGATCATCGGCCACTCATCGACAATAAATCGTAAATATGCCCGTGGTTCAGTTTTCGCCATCGGCAGAATCCAATAACCCAAAAAATTGTTTTTCAAACACCCCGTATCGGGATCAGCATGCCGATTGATTATATCTACCATCCCCGCTTTTGTCAAAAAGTTGTTCTCATGCAGCCTCAGTCAGAGAAGAAACCTTAAAACACTGACTCCTGACAGCCGGGGTGCAGAGCTTAAAGAAATCACGCGTATTTTTGCCAATAACGCTTAATCAAACGTTATTTTCTCCTCGCCGGCCCGAGTCCGCCGTCGGCGAAGCTGTAGAGCCGATCCAGTTTCTGCGTATTTTTATGCGCGGCGACGACTTCTCCGGTAAATGTCGTATGATCTCCGGTCTATACCTGGTTCTTTACCACACATTCAAAATTGGCCAGACAGCCCGCAAGCAAGGGGGGAGAGACCTCCGTTGCAGGCGCTGCCCGCCAGCCGCATTCAGCGAGCTTATCCTCTATATCTTTTCCGGAATTTAAGCCGCAGAACGTGACCTGTTTTTGCACTTCGGTGGAGGGGTAGGCCAGGACAAACTCTCCGCACTCGCGTATGAGCTTGCAGGAATAATTCGGATGTCCGATAGCAACTGCCATCATCGGCGGAGAGCCGCTTACTGTCATGCTCCATCCGACAATGAGAGCGTTGGGCATGCCGCCTGAATCCACACTGCTTACCGCTGCAATCT
>PWYL01000021.1 GCA_003568315.1 Mollicutes bacterium
CATAGATTTCCGCAAGGCTCACGGTACCGGTGAAGGCCTCGACATCGGTGACACCGAGGAGGATGAGCGCTTGCAGGATGTTGTCGATCTCGTCCTTCGCCACATAAGTGAAGGTCGTGTCCGCGTTGTCGAAGGCCGCATCGGATGTTTCACCCGTGACGAGGCGGATGGGCGTCGTGTCTTCCTCTTCATAGTGGGGAACGCGGATGGTTCCGGCAGTATCGAGGTCGAGAAGCTGTTCGGTGATGGTCGCCTGGATGACGACGGAACCGACGACGGTCTCGCGGTTTTCCTGATAGATGGTCTCGTCCTCGTCATAAAGGTCGAGGAGACTCACCGTGCCGTCAAAGGCTTCGACATCGGTGATGCCGAGGAGGATGAGGGCCTGCAGAATCCGGTCGATTTCTTCTTGCGAGACATAGGTGAAAGTCGTGTCCGTATTGTCGAAGGCCAGATCGGTGGTGTCACCGGTGGCGAAGCGGATGGTCGTCGTGTCTTCCTCTTCATAGTGGGGAACGCGGATGGTACCGGCGGTATCGAGGTCGAGAAGCTGTTCGGTGATGGTCGCCTGGATGACGACCGAACCGATAATGGTCTCGCGGTTCTCCTGATAGATGGTCTCGTCCTCGTCATAAAGGTCGAGAAGGCTCACCGTGCCGTCGAAAGCTTCGACATCGGTGATATCGATGAGGATGAGGGCCTGCAGGATCCGGTCGATCTCTTCCTTCGCGATGAAGGTGTAGCTCGTGTCCTCGTTGTCGAATGTCGCATCGGATGTTTCACCCGTGACGAGGCGGATCACATTTTCCTCTTCGTCATAGTGGGGTACGCTGACGGTGCCCTGCTCATCGAGGTCCATGAGCTGGTCAGTGATGGTCGCCTGGATGATGGCTGAACCGACGACGGTCTCGCGGTTTTCCTGATAGATGATCTCGTCATCATCATAAAGCAATCCGAGGTCGATCGTGCCCGTGAACGTGTCCACGCTCGTGATCTCGAGGATCACGAGGGCGCGGATGATGAAATCGAGTTCATGGGTCGCGATGTATTCGAAATCGGTCTCTTCGGCTTGCTCGCCGACGATGAGACGCACCTGCGTGGTTGCATCGGGACTGTCATAGTTCTCGCGGTAATGGGGGACTATGATGGTCTCGTCGGCGTCCAGGTCGATGAGCTGTTGGGAGATGGTCGCCTGCAGGATTGCGGAAGCGAGCACCGTTTCGCGGTTTGTATCATCGTCGAGGTTCTCGAGTTCCACATCACCGGCGAAATCGTTGATGCTCTGCTCGGGAGGGATGAGCACATTCAGCGCGGCGACCACGTTTTTCAATTCTTCACTGGCGATGTAGTCTGTCTCCTCACCGGCGGGGCCGATGGTGAACCGTACCCAAACGGAGCGGTCGGCGGGGTCGTCGTCATAGTCTTCGGTGTAGTAGGGCAAGGAGATGAAGGCGTCTACTCCTGTGTCGGGGTCGTCTTCGCTCATGTCGATGATGATGTCGGAGACGGTGGCCTGGATGATGGCGGAAGCCATCAGAGTGTCGATTTCCGCGTGGATGTCGGCGATGGTGATCTCGTCGACACCGTCGAAATCGTCGATATCGTTGAATCCGAGCGCCTCGATGGCCGCAAAGAGATGTTTGATCTGGTCTTTGTGGATGTATTCGGTGTCGGTGTTTTCGGTTTCGTCGCCGATGACATAGCGGACCCAGGTGTCCTTCTCGTCGGGATTGCCCATATCGTAGTCCTCGGTGTAGTGAGGCAGGATGATGAAAGCCTCATCTCCGGTGTCGGGGTCGTCTTCACCCATATCGATGAGGATGTCGGAGATGGTCGCCTGCAGAATGGCCGAGGCGACAATGTCGTCGATGTTCGCGTTGATATCACTGATGGTGATGGTGTCGAAATCGAAGTCGTCAAAGGTGCTCTCCGCACCGATGAGACTCTCGACGACGGACATGAGGTTTGAGATCTCGCCCTTCAGGATGTATTCGGTGTCCTTGTCTTCGGCACCGATCGTGCGCCGCACATACGTCCAAGTGTCCTCATCTTCTTGGTCGTGGGTGCCGGTGTCCTGAACATAGGGCACGATGAGCGGGGTGCCGGTGCCGTTCTCGTCGTCGGCCATGTCGACCATGAAGGAAGAGATCGTCGCATGGAGGATGGCCGAATCGACGATGTCGTCGATGTTCTCGTTGATATCACCGATGGTGATGGTGTCGAAATCGAAGTCGTCAAAGGTGTCCTCTTCGCCGAGAAGGCTCTTGACGACGGAGACGAGCTGTTCGATTTCTTCTCTCAGGATGTATTCGGTGTCTTCCCCTTCGGGGCCCACCATGAAGCGCACATATGTCCAAGTGTCTTCATCCTCTTGGTCGTGGGTGTCGGTGTCCATGACATAAGGCACGATGAGCGGGGTGCCGGTGTCGTTGCCGTTCTCGTCGTCGGCCATCTCGATCATGAGATTGGAGATGGTCGCATGGAGGATGGCCGAATCGAGGATTTCTATGATCTTGTCGTCGATCTTGGCGATGGTCACGGTGTCGAAATCGAAATCGTCGAAACTGTCAAAGACATCGAGCGCAACAACCGCTTCAAGCAGACTCTCGATTTCCGTCGAGCGGATGTATTCGGTCTCTTTCCCTACGGGGCCGATGGTGAAACGCACCCAGGTGTCGCGGTCGTCGGGGTCGCCTTCATCATAATCGTAGGCGAAATGGGGCACGACGACCATCCGGTCTTCGCCTTCTTCGACATCGCTCATGTCGATCATCACGTTGGAGACGGTCGCATGGAGAATCGCCGAAGCGAGGATGGTGGAGAGGTTCTCCTCGATGTCGGATAGCGAGATGTCGCTCACACCTTCGAAATCGTCGATGTTGTCGAAGCCCAAGCTCTCGATGGCGGCGACGACGTTTTTCAACTGCTGTTTGCGGATGTATTCGGTCTCTTTCCCCTCGGGGCCGATGGTGAAACGCACCCAGGTGTCGCGATCATCAGGATCGGCTTCGTCATAGTCTTCGGTGAAATGGGGGACGGTTACGAAGGCGTCTTCGCCTTCATCGGCCTCCGTCATGTCGATGAGGAGGTTCGAGACGGTCGCCTGCAGGATGGCGGAATCGAGGATGGTGTCGATGTTCACATGGATATCGGCGAGAGAGATGTCATCCAGACCCTCGAAATCGTCGAAGCTGGCGAAATCGCCAATGACGTCAATCGCGCCGACGACATTCTCCAATTCACTCTTGGCGATGTACTCGATCCGCTTGTCCTCTTCTTCCGGCTCCGGTTCCGGACCGACGGTGAAACGTACCCAGGTCGCACGGTCTTCGGGGGCGTCATCATCATAGTCTTCCGTGAAGTGGGGAACGAAGAGGAATTGGTCCTCGCCCTCTTCCACATCGCTCATGTCGATCATGAGCTTCGATACCGTGGCATGGAGGATGGCCGAATCGAGGAGCGTGGAGATGTTTTCCGTGATGAGGTCGAGACCGATGTTCTCGAAATCCTCAAAATTCGTCAAATCGAGAGAAAGAATGCCGCGGAGGACGTTTTTGAATTCATCGCGGCTCACATATTCGATGTCGTCGACATCGTCCGTGGTGCGGATCGGATGCGCTTCACTGTCGTAATGGGGGACAACGAGGAAGTCGTCGGCTTCCGCGCTCATATCGAGAAGCAAAGTCGACACCGTGGCATGGAGGATTTCGGAGGCGAGCAAAGTGTCGGCCTTCTCTTCGTCGAGGACGGTCGGATCCTCTTCCGTAGCGAGGGCGCTGATGATGATTCCTTCGATTTCGGCGTCGAATTCGTCGAAATCGACATCCTCGAGGTCCAAGAGCATGAAGGCGTCATAGATTCTCGTCAATTCGTCGCGGATGATGATGGGAACATCTTCCGCATCAACCTTGACGTTCACTTTCACGGTGTGGGGGATGGTCAGGATGTCTTGTTCCTCGGCCATGTCGACAAGCTGGTTGCCGATGGTGTGGGCGAGGATGTCGGAGGCCATCAAAGCGTCAAAGGCCTCTTTGTCAAAATGGACGATGACATCGGGCCCGATGTCATCGAAATCGATCTTGCTCGCGACGCGCATCATCTCGTTCAAGGCGAGAAGGATGCGGCGGAGTTCGCCTTTCTCCAGAATCTCGTCGTCATCGTCCCATTCGTCGAACCAGAGGATGTCGTCATGCGCGACGAGCATCTCGAGTTGTTCGAAGTCGCCTTCGCCCGCGAGGATGTTCTTGAGGGCGTGGCTGAAAAGGAGCGAATCGAGCGCGATGGTCGTGTCGAGATCCGCCATGGCTTCCAGGATGACGTTCGGGTCGCCGTCTTGGAGTTCGCCGACGGTGACGCCGGTATCGACGACAGCACCGATGAAAGCGCCGAAAGCGCGGAACTCCTTGTCCCATTCGATTCCTTCGGGGACGGTGATGATCGCTTGCATGTTCTCATCCATCATGTCGATGGCGACCTCCATCGCCACGAAGGCGGAAAGGGTCACGAGGTTGCTTTCGGCGAGATGGTCGAAAAGATCGCGGACATCGTCGCCATCGATGGTGACGGTCTCGTAATCGGTCTCGTCATCCATAAGGCCGGCATGATGTATGATATCGAAAGCCAACGCGGCGATGGCACCGAACTGGTCGATCTCTTCGTCCCAAGGGATGGCATAGATCTCTCGGCGGACGTCGTCTTCGAGGTCGACATCTTCGTAGAAGTCGGCGCCCGCTTCGATGGCGACGGGGATGGCGACGGAGAGAAGGTCGGAACTAGAAAGCGCCCGGAAGGCGGCGCGGATGTCGTCGCCCGAGATGTCGGCGAGGTCCGAGGATTCCATGTAGTCGGAACTAAGGGCGATGCCGGCGACTTCGGCCACGATGGAAAGCTCCTTGCGGAAGGAAACCCGGCGTTCGATGACGGGATTTTCGTCATTTCCGCCTTCGCCTTCTCCTTCATACTCGAAATAGTAATCGAAGGAGAAGATCATGTCGAAAAGATGGAGGTGCAATTCGGTCTCTCTTCCGGTCACTTCGTCGGTGAGTCGGAGTTCACTGAAAATCTCGACGAAGGGATTGTTGTTGTAGGCTTCGACGACATCCCGCAAAAAGTCCAGAGCCTCTTCCGTGTCGCCGGGGTCAAAAGGAGCCTGTTGGGCCTGAGAATCCGGACCATGAGCAAGGGGCACAGAATGTGTGTCTTCTTCTGCAATGACATCACCGGCCTCGTCGAATATCGATACGAGGCTCTCGTTGATGCTCATGAGTCCGCCGAAGAAGATCAAGAACACGAAGATGCTGACAAGTCCGGAAAAAGCGCCGATACCGGCACCGATGCCCCGGGAGGCCCAAGTCTTCTTCTTTCTTTTCTTGCGGGGGAAGACGAAGAGTCTGACGATGAAGAAGATGAGATGATAGATGATCTTGAAGATTGAAAAATAGATGACGAGATAGACGATCTTCAATGCGAAAAGCGCCACGCCCTCGATGAGGGCTATGACGGCATTATGGGACAAGAGACCGCTCATATCTTCGCCGATGCCGCTTTCGAGGATCAACATCACGGCTTCTTGGAGGTTCTTCGCCCCTCGGGCCTCGGGGACGACGTCAGCCAGCGCCCCCATGGCGGCGGGTATCTCGAGTGTCCAAAGGAAGTTCGTCATCGGTATGAGGGTGATGAAAAAGAGGACATAGAATAGAATTTTCACCCCCAGCGCGTACGCCGAGTTCCTCGCTCCTCGTAAGAAACCGAAAAGCATCCCGAGGACGACAAGGAGCACGAAAAAGAGGGTGAAATAGAGTTGGAAATCAAGGTTTTCCGGTAAAGCGTCCATGAGAACAACCCCTTCCGCGGTATATATTTGCCAATGACGTGCGGACTCTATGGAAGAATCCGGAAATAGCGGTATTGGAGCCTTTTCCTTGTGAAATGTGTGTTTTCATGCAAAGCGAATATCCCGTGCGAAACGTATTATAATAACATTATATATCATTTGGCTCTGAATAAAAACGAAATGAGAGAAATTCATCCTAAGACCCTTGCGGAGACACCCGGGCGGCAAGTCGCCGCAAGGGGAGAGCACTCCTTCCCATCGAGGAGTTGTTTCTCCCCTTCGAGTTTTTGGATGCGGCTGATGTCCAGGGAGGCATCCAGCACGCCGCGATAACGTTTCTTCTCGTCACGTATGCCAAAATAGCGGATGTGGCGGGTGGCGAGGCTCTTGTAGACGATGTCTCGTAAGGCTCTTGGAAAAGGGTCCGAAACGGTCGGCGCTTTCCTTGATGGGCGGCGCCGTAAGGTCGGCCTTTCGGCCATACATCTTCAGATGGAAGATGTCGAGGGGGGGACAGATTCGATATCCTTCTTTCACTCGTATAGAGAGTCCGTTTTTCCTCGCTTGTTTCCGCCTGCAGATAGCGTTCCATGAATGCGTCCAAGCGGCTCACACGTTCGGAAGCGAAAGCGAAAGCTTCCATGGGATCCGCTCTTTCCCGAGAATAATCAATCCGTATGGACGAGTCTTGCGTATTCGCGGGCGATTTTCGCCGCAAGTCGGGCGTTCTCTTTCACGAGAACCTTGTTCGCTTCCAGGCTTTTTCCGTCGGAAGCCTTTTTCATCTCGGCAAGCAAGAAGGGGGTGAGCGCCTTGCCGGAAACACCTTGTCGGTCGGCTTCGGAAAGCGCCTTGCCGATGATCCTTTCCACGAAACCGGAAGGAAGTGCCACATCTTTCGGCAAAGGATTCGTCACGAGGATGCCGCCCGCAAGACCATGAGACCATTTCACCCGCATGAGATGCGCGATGTCGGCAGCGTCGTCGAGTCGCTGTGAGACCCCCACACCGCTTTTTCGACAATAGAAAGCGGGCATCTCGTCCGTTCGGAAACCGATGACCTCGACACCCTTCGTTTCCAGACATTCCGCCGTGGCCGGAAGGTCCAAAATGGCTTTCGGCCCGGCACATACCACAACGATGTCGTTTGCGGCGAGTTCTTCGAGATCCCTCGAGACGTCGAGAGTCTTATCAAAACCGCGATGGACGCCGCCGATGCCGCCGGTGGCGAATACGGCGATGCCCGCCATCTTGGCGGCGATGATGGTCGCAGAAACCGTGGTAGAGGCTGTTCTCCTCTCGCTCACGGCATGGGCGATGTCTCTTTTTCCCGCTTTGATGACATCTTCCGTCTTGGCGAGCGTGCGGATTTCGTCTTCATCCAGACCGACGCGGATGATGCCGTCCATGATGGCGATGGTGGCGGGCACCGCGTTGTTTTCCCTGATGATCCTTTCACATTCCAAAGCGGTCTCAATATTGGCGGGATAAGGCATGCCGTGCGCGATGATCGTCGACTCGAGCGCCACGACGCCCCTTTTTTCTTTCAAGGCGCGTTGCACCTCTTTGTTTATGCGCAGTGCTTTCTCCATAGGGCGACCCTCTTTCTGCATGAGACCTTCTCATGTCCCATTGTATCATTCCCGGGCTTGTTTTTTTCGGAAATGAAAAAATCGCGACCATTTTCTCCGGATCGCGATTTCTTCTCAAGCGACGGACTCGCCTTGGTGTTTCCATTTTTGAAGGGATCGCACCTCGTAGCGGTAGGCCAGATAGGAGAGGGTTCCCGTGACGAAGTCGGCCACGAAGAATGTCCACCATATACCTTGGACACCGAAAAGGTGTGTGAGGAGGAAGGCGAAGGGGATGAAAACGATGAACCTTCTCGACAGCGCGACGAGAAAGGCGCGGAGAGGCCTTCCCATCGCCTGATAGGCGCTCGAGAGGATGACCTGGAAGGTCACGAAGGTGAACCCGAGGGCGACGATGCGGAAGGCGCGGGCGCCTTCGCTGATGAAGAAGGCGTCTTCTTCGGGAGACAAGAGGGAAAAGAGCGGGGTGGCGAACGCCATGATCAAAACAAGGACAATGGTGAAATATGTGAGGAGCAGTTTCGACGCATAACCCATGACATCCTTGAGCCGTTGGAAGTATTTCGCGCCATAGCTGAAACCGACAATGGGAATCATGCCTTGTACAAGACCGTGCCCCGGCATGAGGGAAAAGCGGATCAAGCGGTTGATGACCCCGTAGATAGCGATATAGAGCGCGGCCGTCCCCGCCGGGGCGTGGACGTTGATGAGGTTGTTCACGATGATGACGATGAATCCGCCCAAGGCAACCCGCACAAAAGAAGGGAACCCGACGGCGAGAATCTCTCCGACCATCTTCGGACTCAAGGGAAACAGCGAGGGAATATGGATGGAAAGCGCCGATTCGGGTCGATGCGCCTGGATGAGAATATAGACGCAGGAGGCCGTCTTTCCGGCCGCGGTGGCCCAGGCGGCGCCTTGGACACCAAGACCGAGGCCGAAATCGAAGATGAAAAAGGGGTCGAGGATGATGTTCAAGACCGCCCCGATGACAAGCGAGAGCATGGCGACCTTGGCCCTGCCTTCGGCGCGTGTGAGATGGTGGAAAGTGATGGAGAGCGAAAAGGGCAAAAGAGCGATGAGGATGATGGAGAGATATTCGCCCGCGTAACGTAGGAGTTCCTCATCCCTCGCCCCGAAAAGTCGCAAGAGGTCTTCCATGAAAAAATACGCCACAAGGGTGATGGTGAGCGAGAAGGCGAGGTTCAACACGAGGGCGTGTCCCACCGCCCGGTGCATCGAGCGTTTATCGCTCCGTCCGTAAGCGCGTGAAAAGACAGAGGCGCTGCCGATACCGACCATGAGCCCCGTGGAAAGGACGATCATGTGGACGGGATAGGCGATGGAAAGGGCGCCGATGGCGACCTCGCCGACACCGCGGGCGACGAAGAACGTGTCGATCAGATTGTAGAGGGCGTTGAAGATCATCGCCGCGATCGCGGGAATGGCGAGCTTGTGGAGGAGTTTGCGGATGTCCATCTTCGAGAGCATCTCACTGCGTTCTTCTTCGGTCATCGTGATTCCTCCCAAAACGCATTATAACAAATCTCCCCTTCCATGCAAGAGGTGTGACCGCTTGACAAAAACCGCGAATTTTCGCCCGAGAAGTGCCGACATCCATGTTGGCGGTTGCCAAATATTCCTGAATCTGATACGATAACGGTGGGCGAACGAAAGCGCTCCCCGGACGGGGAGCGTTTTCCCTATAACGAGGAGGTTGTTACCATGGATGGACGGACGAAATTCATCTTTGTGACGGGCGGCGTCGTTTCCAGCATCGGTAAGGGCATCACGGCATCTTCCCTCGGCAGGCTCCTCAAAAGCCGCGGGCTCAAAGTCTTCATGCAGAAATTCGATCCCTATATCAACGTCGATGCGGGCACGATGAGTCCTCGTCAACACGGAGAGGTCTTCGTCACCGAAGACGGCGGGGAGACCGACCTGGATCTGGGCCATTATGAACGCTTCATCGACGAGAACCTCACAAAACTTTCCAACATCACCGCCGGCAAGATTTATCTTGAGGTCATCGACAAGGAGCGCCGCGGCGACTATCTCGGAGCGACCATCCAGGTCATCCCCCATATAACGGATGCCATCAAGGACAAGATGGAAAAGGCCGCCGAAGAGTCGGACGCCGACATCGTCATCGTCGAGATCGGCGGCACGGTCGGCGACATCGAATCCCTCCCCTTTATTGAAGCCATCCGTCAATGGCGGCACGATGCGGGAAGGGCGAACACCCTCTACATCCACAGCACGCTCGTGCCCTATCTCAAAGCCGCGAAAGAGCTGAAATCGAAACCGACCCAGCACAGCATCAAGGAACTGAAAAGCCTCGGCATCCATCCCGACATCCTGGTCCTCCGCACGGAAAGGGCCCTCGACGAAGATGTCAAGAACAAAATCTCCCTTTTCAGCGATGTCGACAAGGGCGCCGTCATCGAGGCGCGAGACGAGGAAATCATCTACGAGGCCGTCATCAGCTTGAAAGAACAAGGTCTCGACCGCCTCGTGTGCCGTCACTTCGGCTATCCCGACAAAGAGGCCGACATCGAGGAATGGACCGGTCTTGTGGAAAGGATCAAGAACACCAAACAAGAAGTCCGGATCGCTGTCGTCGGCAAATATGTCGCCACCAAGGACGCCTACATCTCCCTCGCGGAGGCTCTTCGGCATGCAGGTTTCCATCACAGGGTGAAGACGACGCTCGATTTCATCTCGACCGATGAGGTGGACGAGAAGTCCCTCGCCGCGAGGCTCGCGGGCGTCCAAGGCATTGTCGTTCCCGGCGGTTTCGGCTCCCGCGGAGCCGAAGCGAAGATTCTCGCCTGCCGTTATGCGCGAGAACGAAACATCCCCTTGCTCGCGATCTGTTACGGCATGCACATGATGGTCGCCGAATACGCCCGGAATGTCCTCGGTCTCGAAGGCGCGGCGAGCTGCGAGGTCGATCCCAAAACACCGCATCCTGTCATCCATCTCCCGCCCGAACAGAAAGAAAAGACCGACCTCGGCGGCACCTTGCGCATCGGCCGCCATGACATGCTCCTTGCGGAAGGCTCCTTGGCCCGCGAGATCTATGATGGTGCACGTTCCATCGGGGAGCGCCATCGGCATCGCTACAAACTCAACGACAACTACACCGAAGCATTGATTGAAGCGGGACTGCAAATTTCGGCAAGAAACACGGCGGATGATGTGGCGGAGATCGTCGAACTGAAAGGTCACCCTTTCTACCTCGGGGTCCAATACCACCCCGAATACGCATCGCGACCCAACCGGGCCCATCCGCTTTTTGCGGCTTTCCTAAAGAAAGCCCTCCTGCAAGAATGAGACGCACACAATAAAGAAGCCGACGGTTCGAACCGCCGGCTTCTTCTCTTTTCGGTGGAATCACGCATTTTCATAGATCTCGGGTTTCAAAAGGCCGACATAGGGCAGGTTCCGATAGCGACCTTCATAATCGAGGCCATATCCCACGACAAAGACCTTGGGAATGGTGACGCCGATATACTCGGGAACATATTCGACTTTCCTTCCTTCCGGTTTGTCGAGGAGGGTGACGACTTTGACATCCTTCGCCCCACGGTGTTCCAAAAGCCTGATCACCGCATGCAAAGTGCGTCCCGAATCGACGATATCCTCGACGATGAGGACATACCGGTTTTTTACCGGGATGTTCAAATCCATCTCGATTTTCACATCGACAGCGCCCGTCAAGCCGCCGAAATAGCTCGACACATCCATGTAGCCGATCTCCAGATGGAAATCGAGATGCTTCATGAGGTCGCTCATGAAGGGAATGCAGCCTTTGAGGATGCCGACGAGAATCGGATACTCCCCCTTGTAATCGCGTGTGAGTTCCTCACCGAGTCTCTCGGTGATCCCGGCAATCTCTTCCCGGCTGACAATCGTCTTTTCGATATCGTTGTCGAGCATACACATCGTTCCTTTCGGCGGGCGATGTCTTTCCCCCGTTTTTCCCATTATAACACACCGCCGGGGGGAGAAAACCTCCCGCCCATAAAAAAAAGGCCGCGGGCGGCCTTTTTCGATAGATTCATTCGAATTTCGTCTTGTCGATGCCTTCGAAGTCCTCGAAGAAATCCTTCTTTTCAAAAAGGAGTGTTCCGACATTCTCATAGGGACTTTCGATATTGATGTTTTCCAAATCGCCATAAGTGCGCCATTCCTGTGTTGTGCCCCTGTCGTCCACTTTCACCCACACATCGAATTCGCCGGACTCTCTGTCATACTCGATTTCGAGCTCTTCGAACAGCGTGTCGTAATAGTCTTCGTTCAGCGCTCGACGGATGAGATACAAAGAAAGGCTGAGATCCTGTCTCACATCGGGAAGATCGCTTTCATATTGTGCGGGATCTTCGTATTTCGTGTATGTTTCCTCTTCACCCATGAGGTCGTCATAGTAGACATAGGCGACACCATCTTCGATATAAATCCAATAGCGTTCCTTCTCGACGTCTTCATCGGCCAGATTCCATGAGCGCATCATGATTCTGCCCTCGAGGTCGTCGATGTGTTTGCTTTCGACAATGGACAAGTAGCCGGTACCGTGAAATCGGTGAAACATCCTGTGATAGCTGAAGACATCCCAGGAAGCGACACTGGCCTCGATATCGTCCAACAGTTCACGCAGGTCGTCTTCGTCACCGCCCGTGCTTCGGCCGCAAGCCGACAAAATGATGGCGAAAAGAAAAGCGAAAAATACCGTCAAAAGTTTCTTGGTCATGTTCATCACGCATCCTTTCGTCCGCTAGGATACCCCAGTGTGCGGGTACTGTCAACAATAAAAACACAATCGACAAAATCCGGGCCTCTCCTACAAAGATAAAAAACGGGTGCACCATGCAACGAGACGCCATTTGTGGTACAATATCCACATATCACATACCATGCATGGAGGGATACAATGTTTACCACGCCCATCACCGTGAGCACCGGTCTCGCGACCGTTCTCACGGTCGGCATCATCTTGTTTCTTTTGGCGTTGTTCTTTGCCCATCGCACCGTCATCGAAAAAAGGAAGGCAGTCATCCGGCAGAGTCTCGTCATGACGAGCTATGTGCTCCTCATCGCCCTGATGGTGGCGGGCATCTTCGTCATCCTCGATCTTTGGGATTATGAGATCACCGACATGCTGGGCAACTTCTTCCAAAACCTGCCCGTCTTCCTCGAGGAGAACATGCCCCGCATCATCGGCATCCTCATCACACTCGTCGTGGCGATCGGCATCCACAAGATGGCAAAGCTCGCCCTCTATCGTGTGGGACGGAAACCCTCTCCCAACCAACGCCGGAAACAGACCATCACGAAAATCTCGTTGAGCGTCATCAAATACATCATCTTCATCGTCGTCACCATCGTCATCCTCGCGATCATGGGCGTGAACATCGCTCCCGCCCTCGCCGGTCTCGGAATCATCGGCCTCGTGATCGGCCTTGGCGCCCAGAAGTTCATCAACGACCTCATCAGCGGCCTTTTCATCGTCTTCGAGCACCATTTCGACATCGGCGACTGGGTGCAGATCCAAGGTTTCAGCGGCGAGGTCACCGACATCGGCTTGAAAACGACCAAGGTCAAGAGTTTCACGGGCGAGGTCCGCATCTTCAACAACGGCAGCATCGACCCCGTTTCCAACTTCAACATGGCCGATTCGCTCGCTATCGTCAATTTTTCCATCGCCTACAAGGAAGATGTCGCCGAAACGATCGAAATCCTCGGGAAGGAACTGCCGAAACTGCGTGAAGAGGACGAGAATCTCCTCGAAGCCCCCCGCATCCTCGGGGTCACCGACCTCGCCGAAAGCGGCGTCAACCTCCGCATTGTCGTCAAGACCGTGCCGATGACCCAATGGGGCGTTGAAAGACTATTACGCCAACGCGTCAAAGAGATTCTCGACGCCAACGGCATCGAAATCCCCTTCCCGCAAGTCGTCGTCCACAGTCCCTCCCCGAAAGAATGACTTTCCACAATTCTTCTTGAGGTGAGTACATGTTTCTCGAATGGCAGAAGGATCTGATATTGAACCTGCAGGAACATCACAACCTCTTCACGGAGATTTTCTTCCGGGCCGTGAGTTTCCTCGGAGACCCCGAGTTCTTCTTCATTCTCCTCGGCTTCTTCTATTGGACCTTCAACAAAAAGACGGGGGAGTTCCTCGGGCTCACCCTCGGTGTGGCCACCACCCTGAACAACATCCTCAAGGGCCTCTTCCTCTTGGAAAGGCCGATTGTGGCCCATGAGAATGATGTCAAGAACATCCGGCGCATCCCCCCGAAGGGGACGTCATTCCCGAGCGGTCACGCTCAGGGAAGCGTTTCGATGTTCTCCGCCGTCGCCCGCTACCAAGGGACCTATCTCCTCTGGTTCCTTGCCGCTTTGGTCATGGTGCTCATGGGGTTGAGCCGGATGTTCCTCGGCATGCACTATCTGCAGGATGTCGTGGTGGGAAGCCTCATCGGCGTCGCGACAGCGCTCGTCCTCTATCATTTCTTTGACAAATTCCGCCATGACGAAAAAAAGCTCCATCTCTTCTATGTGATCGTCTTGTTATTGTTGCTGCCGGGCGCCTTCTTTGTCGGGGTGGAGGACTTCTTCCGCCGCTATGGGCTGCTCGTAGGTTTCATGGTCGCCGTCTTCATCGAGAAACGCTTCATCGACTTCTCGACTGTCATCCCGCCGAAATGGAAGGTTTTCCGTTTCGTCACGGGAAGCGTATTCACCGTGAGCGTCCTCGTGCTTCTCGGCGCTTTCGTCGACGCCTTCGGCCTCTCCGCCGGCGCCCCGCTCAAAGACGCTCTCGACTTCCTCCATTTCTTTCTCGTGAGCATTGCCGGCTTCGCCCTCTTCCCCGCCTTGTGCAAAAAAACCCCCCTGCTTTGAGAGGGGGAAGATTTCAGAAACATCTTATTGTCCGAAAAGGAGTCGGAGCACCTCGGCGAAAAACGTCGGGGTGTTCTTTTCGTAGGCGATCTCTCTGGCCACGAGGGGAAGGTCGGTGATGATCCCGTCCACTTCGAGCCGGACCGCCTCCCGCATCAAATCCCTGTCGTTCACCGTCCAGACGTGGACCTCCTTGTCGTTTCGTTTCAGTCTTTCGACCCAATGGGGGTTCTCCCGCAAGGTGTTCATCTCGACAGCCACGTGGTCGATGGCCTCATCCTCCACGATGGGGGTTATGCTTCCGAAGAAGAGTCCGACGAGATAGACGGTCTCGATGTCTTCGTCCGCTTGCTTGATTCTTCGGAGCTGCTCGATGTCGAACGAGAGCACGCGGGCCTCGTCATAAAGGTCGTGCTCGGCGAAAAGCCGCAGGACCTCCGCCTCCAGCCGGGGATCCGCGACCTTCAGTTCGATGAACTGCCGTGTCCTTCCCCGGGCATGGAGGATCGCCTCTTCAAGGGTCGGCACTTGTTCTTCGGCGAACGCCTCGTCGAACCAGCTTCCCGCATCAAGCGAACGGATCTCGGCCAACGTCAAGTCGGAAACGCGCGTGCCGGAGGGGGCGTTTGTCGTGCGCGAGAGCGTCGCATCATGCATGAGCACGGCTTCGCCGTCTTTGGTGAGGCGGACGTCGTATTCGACGTAATCGGTCCGCTGACGGATCGCTTCCTCGATGGCGACCAAAGTGTTTTCGGGGGCATCCATGGAAGCGCCCCGGTGGGCGATGATGCGGGGACGGTTGAAATAGTCGACCGCACTCCTCTCCTCGGTTAGGATGTCTCGGACCGTGAAGAAGTTCCCGACAAGGAAGGCGGCCGCGAGAAAAGCAAGACCCGCTTTCATCAGTGGTCGCAAGGGGCGGCGTTCTTTGGCCCTTGTTTCCGCGGGGGGCATGACGACGTCTCCGAAGCGGAAGAAACGTTCCTTCCAGCTTTCGACGAGAGCATAGTTCAACGGCAGAAGGATCATGCTCGCAAGCAGGCTCAACAAGAAATAGACACCGTGGATCGTCGCGAGGACGATCCCGAGGATGAAAGCGGCACCGAGAAAAATATGTACGAAAAACGCGACGAGAAGCACAATGAGGGTGAAAAGAGCGTAGAAGACGATGTTCAGCGAGATGTTCAAGGCCAAGAATTCGAACGCCATGACAAGTTGTCTTCTTCCGCCATACCGAGCGGCGGTCCTTTTTGCAGTGTTCCCACCACCCGGCCTGACGAGCGCGGGGAGATGATGGGCTGTCCCGAGGAAAAGAATGATGATGCCGGCTAGAAAGAAAATGACAACCAGACGCAAAATGAAGATGTCGGCGATCTGTTCGGCGACATAGGGCGGAAGGGCCAAAGTTCCCGCAATCGGCGAGATGTGGAGGATTTCCACCGCGAAGAAGAAAAGCGCCGCAAGCGAGACGATTCTGATGTGATGCCTTTTCAGTCCGCCGGGAATCCGCCGGATACCGATCCGGAGCAAATCGACAAAGCCGATCCGTTCTTCCCGCCGGCCATGTTCGAGGATGACTCCCAAAAAGATGAGCTCGCCGACGACATAACAAGCCGCCACCACGAGCAGTCCCGCAAGCAGACCGAGGGTGACGGGGCTTTGCAGGTAATCCGCAAGCATCCGGTTCGTGATGTGGGTCCTGCCTTGCCATCGCAAAGACAATGTGAAGAGAAAACGGGCGAAGGGGAACACGACGAGGATGCCCGCCGCCCGGTAGAACACTTCGAAACAGATGAGAGTGACGAGGTTTTTTCGGAAAGGGAAGAGGATTTCTTGCCACATGGTCTTCAAAAACATCCGTCATCCTCCTTGTTCGCGGTTCTTCGGCGAAAGGTCTCAGTCGGAATCTTCGTCGAGGTCCCTTTGGTCCTGGAAACCGAATGGCTGGGTTAGGGTCCAGGAGACATCGTGCGTATCGTCACCGTCGAAAACGAGTTTCGCCCGCACATAGTTGCCGTCGAAATCACCGTAATGGAATCTCTCGCCCGTGTGGACCTGTTGGGAGAGATTGTCCTCATCGATGCCAAAGAACCAGCGGATCTCGTCATAGTGGCTCCCCTTGATCTCGATGTAACGCTCATCGGTGTCGACAACGATCTCTTCGATACGGGGTGCCTTGTCGCCCGTCTTCCTCGTGAAGGAGAGATAGAAGGCCCCTTCGAGCAGGACATTCCGGAATTCCTCTTCGTCGAAGGGGTCTTCCATGAGATAGTGGCCGAACGAATGGCCGATATAACCATCCAACGAGTCTCCGTGGAAGTCGTCGTTAGCGAAACCATAGACGGGTCTATTGGGCATCGTGTCCATGAGGATGCGGTCCCAGAGAGCGCGGTCATGTGGATAACGGTTTCGTCGGTTCAAGACCTCGAGCCCGAGCAGGGTCTCGAGCGGGTATTCCTCAAAATAGGAGATGAACCATTCGGGAGAGAACTCTTCTCCTTCCTCGTAGGTGAAATAGTAGGTCCAATACCTTCCGGGATGTACGAAAAACATGAGAGACCCCTCTTCTGCGTGGACCTCTTCCATCCAGACGTCGAAGTCCATCTCGTACTCCTCCAACTCCGTGAAAAGCACGACCATGTCGTGCAGGTCGCGGATCCTCGGTCCGGTGAGCTCGTTGCCCGCGATCGCGAGCATGCCGAGTCCGGCCGGGTCGCGGTCTTCGAAGGAATCCGAAAAATTCGAAAAATTCCAGGGATGGGTGAGGAGGTCGTGGTCGGTGAGCGCGAGAATGCCATAGCCGAGTTCATGATAGAGGTCGACGATATCATGCGGCATTCCGTCGCCGCAAGGCGAACGGGACGTATGCGTGTGCAGATTGCCTTTCACATGATGGACATCTTCCCAGTTGACATCGGCATAGGGGTCGAAGGTGAGGACGGTATCAGGTTTTCGGCAGCCCGTGAGGGTGAAGATGGCGACAACGAAAAACGCCATCAATAATGTGAATGTGGTTGTCGGTTTTTTCATGGGTCCCTCCTTGGCGGGTCGTTTCGGTAATAGAAACGACGGCCCGGATTAAGGGCCGTCGCTTGTTATCCGGGATTCATGTAGGTATCACGCTGTAGGCGATATAGAGGGAAACGGATATCATGGCGATACTCATGAAGAACGCGGTCAGGGCGATGGGTCCGGTGCGGTCGCTTTGATCGCGGCGCTTCTGTTTGAGATAGTCGTAATACTCCATGTAGGTGCCGTGGCGTCTCCGGGCGAAAAAGGCCTTGACGGTGTAGCCGACGGCGAGAAAGATGTTGGCGGCGTTCGTGAGCATGACGAGACTCAAACAGAAGGTGACAAGCCCCACGAGAAAGAGCGAGTTCGAGAGGTTGTCCATGGCATAGCGGCTCGAGAAATCCCAGAGCTCATTGAATTCGCGGCCGTAGAACACCATGAAGAGCAAAAGCACCATCCCGATACCGACAATGAGCGTGCCGAGGAATCCTTTCATCCCGATCAGTCCTTCAAGCGTTTCTTGTATTCTTCGAGTTCTTTCGCGTTGGCGTGAACCCAGTGTCCTTCCTTGATTTCATGCAGGCCGGGCTTGTCTTCGGTGTAGTCGTGCTCTTCCGCAGGCCTGTATTCGATGCGCTGACGGGTCTTCTCGAAGCGGGGGTCCGGTTGGGGTACCGCGGAAAGGAGGGAGCGGGTGTAAGGGTGCAAGGGATTCTTGAAGAGTTCGCTCTTGTTCGCGAGTTCGACGAGTTTTCCGTAATACATCACACCGATGCGGTCGCTGAAATATTTGATGACCGAGAGGTCGTGGGCGATGAACATGATGGTGAGACCGAGTTCTTGACGAAGATCGTTCAAGAGGTTGATGACCTGGGCCTGGATGGAGACATCCAAGGCGCTGATGGGCTCGTCGGCGATGATGAACTCGGGATTGATGACGAGCGACCTTGCGACACCGATCCGCTGACGTTGGCCGCCCGAGAATTCGTGGGGGTAGCGGTTGGCGTGCTCGGGCAGGAGGCCCACGGTTTCAAGAACGTCGTTCACCTTCTTGGTGATGATCTTTTCTTTCTTCTCGCCGGTGATGCGCAAGCCCTCGGCGATGATCTCCTTGACGGTCATGCGGGGATTGAGAGAGGCGATCGGGTCTTGGAAGATCATCTGCATCTTTTTCATGAGTTCTTTCTTCCGGTCGGTGTTGTCCTCTTTCCTCTTCTCTCTTTCCTTCTTCAATCCGGCGATCTTGTCGGAACGTTCTTTCTGCAAGGTTTCTACCTTTTCGCGGTATTCTTTGCGGATGTCTTCTTTCTTGTCGTCGGAGACTTTCCCGAGTTCTTCTTTCATCTCTTTGTTGACGGTGGAGATTTGTCGGGAGTATCTCTTCTTCGTCCTTTTGATCTCTTTCTTGATGCCCTCGAGGCCGGCGCCGATCCTTTCACCCTTGAAATAGATCTCACCGTCGGTGGGTTCATAGAGCCTGATGATCGTTCGTCCGGTCGTGGTCTTTCCGCAACCGGACTCGCCGACGAGGCCGAAGACCTCGCCCTTATGGATGTCGAAGCTCACATCATCGACGGCGCGGACGATCAGCTTGTTCTTGCCGATACCGCTCTTGAAGTGGGTTTTGAGATTGCGAATACTGACAATCGGTTGTTCAGCGGCTTCCGCTTGCATCTTTCCTCACCTCTCTCGCTTCTTCGTGCACTTCCATCATTTTCTCGATCCGGTGTCTGAGAATCTCCGGCATTTCGACTTTGGGGGCGTCCTTGTGCAAAAGCCATGTCTTGGCGTAATGGGTGTCGCTCACCTTGAAGAAGGGAGGTTCCTCTTCGAAGTCGATTTTCATGGCATATTGGTTCCTCTCGGCGAACGCGTCTCCTTTGGGCGGGAAAAGCATGTTCGGCGGCGTGCCGGGAATGGCCACGAGTCGTTCGGTGCTCTCGAGATCGGGCATCGAGGAAAGCAGGGCCCAGGTGTAGGGATGGCGGGGGTCGTAGAAAATCTCGTCCGCCGTGCCGATCTCGACGATCTTGCCGGCATACATGACGGCGATACGGTCGGCCATGTTGGCGACAACACCGAGGTCGTGGGTGATGAAGATGACGGAAAGACTCCGTTCTTCTTTGAGATCCTTGATGAGTTCGAGGATTTGCGACTGGATGGTCACATCGAGTGCGGTGGTCGGCTCGTCGCAGATCAGTACATCGGGGCTCGCGGTTAGCGCGATGGCGATAACGATACGTTGGCGCATGCCGCCCGAGAACTGGAAGGGATATTGACGGAGCCGTTTCTCTGGTTGGGGGATGCCGACTTCACGCATGACCTGGATCGCGCGTTGGCGGGCCTCTTTACGGGTGACCCTCTTGAAGCGGCGCTTGTTCTCCCTGGTCTCGGAAATATTCTTCTTGATCTCTTTCCGCTTGGTACCACCGGCCCGACGGATGGCTCTGAGTTCGGCCAGGGGTTTCTTGAGATCCTCCTTGCGATGCTCGATCTCGTTTCTGAGTTCGATGCGGATTTTGCTTTCCGTCGTGGTCCGGCGCTTCTTCTGCAGTTCCTTGATTTTTTGGCGGCGTTTATCGATATCCTCTTTCAGTTCGATATATTTGCGGTCGTTCTTGTAAGAGTAGTCGGAACGGCTGTGGTCTTTCAGTTCCGCGTGGAGACGTGCGAGTTCTTTCTTCGTCTCCTCTTTCTTATCGCGCCATTCCTTCCTGACCGTCGCTTTGGCCTCTTTTTTCTCTTTGCGGAACTTCTCACGGGCGGTTTTCAAATGCTTGCTGTTTTCGTCCAGCTTGCGTTTGTGTTCTTCGATGAATTTCGCGAGTTCGTCTTTCTTGCCCGCTTCCTTCAGTTCGCGCTTTTTCGTCTCGAGGTCGGCTATGAGCGACTTGCGCTGACGCTTGACCTCCCAGATGTCATGTTTGGCGTGATGCACGAGACGCTTGTAGCGCTGTTTCAAACGCTTGCCGTTGATGAGCATGCCTTCGGTGATCTGCTTGCCGATGCGCATGATGGGGTTCAGACTCGACATGGGGTCTTGGAAGATCATGCCGACCTTGTCGCCGCGGATGCGGTGGAATTCTTCCTCGGGAATCTTCGTCAGGTCCTGGCCCTCATAGAAGATGTGTCCCTTGTCGATGACGGCGTTTCCGGCGAGGATGCCCATGATGGCACGGCTGGTGACACTCTTACCGGAGCCGGATTCACCGACGATGGCGAGCGTTTCACCTTCGAAAAGTTCGAAACTCACACCGCGGACGGCTCTTACCATGCCTTGGTTCGTCCAAAAGGATATGGTCAGATCCTGAACCGACAATTTTTTCTTATCAGCCATTATTCAACACCTCTCAGAGATGGATTGAAGGCGTCCCTGAGCGCATTACCGAACATGTTGAAGGTAATCATGAGGATGGAGATGATAATGGCGGGGGCCACAGTCAGATAGGGCTGAGCATACATGTGGGCGCGGCCGTCGGCCAGAAGCACACCGATCGAGACGCCGGAGAAACGTACGCCGAGGATGTGGAAATCCGTTCCGTGTCCGATACCGAATCCGAGATACGAGATGGTCGATTCGGTGAAGATGACGAGCGGAATGGCGAGGATGCTCATCGTGATAATGGTGCCGATGGCATTGGGCAGGATGTGGCGGAAGATGAGTCGGGAGTCTTTCGCGCCCATGGACCGGCTCGCGAGGACATATTCGCGATTCTTGAAACGATAGAACTGCGTCCGGGTGATTCCGGATATGCCGACCCAGCCGCTGAAGACGAGTAGGACGAAAAGCGTCCACACTCCCGGACCCAGCAAGGCGACAACGATACTGAGGGTGACAAGCCAGGGGATCCGGCCGACAACTTCGGCGAAACGCTCCATGAGCAAGTCGACCTTGCCGCCATAGTAACCCTCGATGGCGCCATAGAAGATACCGATGGCGATGTTGACGATGGAAACGGCGACGCCGATGAAAAGCGAGGTGCGGAGTCCGAGCATCGTCATGGCGAAAAGGTCGCGACCGGATGCGGTGGTGCCGAAGAAGAAATAGGGAATCTCGTCGTATCCGCCATACCGCTGATAATTCAGGATCAATTCATAGCTGTAAAAGATGGGACGGAAGACGGAACCTTCACCACTGTGATCCACATAACGGCCCGAGATGAAATCCTCGCCGTCATGCTCCCAGATGGGATCGGCTTGGCTCTCGTCGTTGTGGGTGATGCGTCGCAAGGTGACAAACCCCTCGTCGCTCTCACTTTCCACTTCGAGGACGATCTGCGTAGAGAAAGTGGGAATGTCACCGAGAATCTCTTGCAAGTCGAAGGTGTACCTGTCTACGGAGTCCATTGTTGCGAAAAGCTCATAGTTGCCGTCTTGGGTGTGATCGAGGTAGATGTTGAGTTGCGTCGGTGCGTCTTCATAGATATCGACGACGATGAAATGCAATGTCGGATACTGTGCCATGTTGAACTCATAGGGGACGCGCGAACGGACGGCGTAACTTTCGTGGCCACTCGCAATCTGGATCTGTTGGCGTCTCCGGTGTTCGGTGAGTTCCGTCTGACGGATCACGCGGACAAAGGGGCATTCCTCGTCGAAGAGAAAGCCGTCGGGGTTATCCGGGTCCTCTCTGGGCTCACAGATTTCGGGGTTCTCTTCCAGGATCCGGTAATAACCGCGGGAAGAATAGATTTCTCTGCGGTCGCCGAAGGCGTCGGCGTAGCGGTCATAGTTGAATGAAGCGAAGAGGTATTCCCCGTCGCGACGATAGTAGTCGCCGCCGGTGTTGATACGTTGATATTCGGCTTCGCCGAATTCGATGCGATAGTTCGCGAGGGATGATCCCTCATGACGCACCAATGATTCGCGTCCTGCTTCTTCGGGTACCTTGTAGAGTTCGATACTGGACAACGACACGAAAGCGTCGGGCTCGTCCGAGACGAGTTCGAGATAGAGCCGTGAACTGACGAGCATATCCTGCATGTCCGCCGGTAGGAGGAGTTCATGGGTCCCCTCCTCGGTGATGGTGCCGATGAGCACCAGCTCACCGATACCTTCGAGGTCGACATAGGCGTGCAGTTCGGTCTCTTCCGTTTCTGTCATCTCATCTACATCGATGACAAACTCGTAAGCGTCGTCGAACGTGAAATTCATCTCGAAACTCTCATGGCTTCTGAGCATGACAGCGTCCTGTTCTTCGGTGAAACGCAGTCTGTTCTGTCCAGGATTGGCAAGATAGAGGGATAGATCAAACCCGTAGTGCTTGGTGACGGGTTCTTCTTGGGTGTCGTCGAAAAGCTTGATGGATTTTATCGACACGAGCGCTTGGTCGTCATCGCTGACAAGCTCGAGTCGCAACGGTCGGTTGGAGTAGAACAACTCCGGAAGTTCCTCCAAGGGATCGATTTCATGTACACCGGGCTCGGTGATTGTGCCGACAACCTCGTAATCGTTCACACCCAGAGGGTCGACAAGAATCTTGAATTCCGTGTTCGCTCCCTCTGTGATATCGTCGATCTCGATCTGGATGATGGAGTTTTTGGCGCGGTCGAATTCGAAGGGCTGATGGGAAGTGATAACGGCGTTATCCGTGCCCCGGACAATCTGCAGGATGTTTCTGCCCCCATAACAATCCGGGGTCCGTTCGGCACAAGACACTGAATAGTTCTCGAGCGTGTCCATCAAGATGAATTCCGGGTTGTACAGTGCGGTATCGGGGAGACCGAGTCCGGTTTCGGGGTCGATGGTGTCCCGGTCCACGGTTGCGTCTTCGACACGCCGTGTACCGTCGAAAATGCCGAAGTTTTCCAAGAAGGGTATCCTCGGCGGCAAGAACGAGATCTCGTGTTCCTGTGTATCGATGTTTTTCGTGGTCACAGCCGGTACGATGATGGAAAGGAAGATCAACGTGAAGAGAATGATGGTCGCTGTGACATTGGTCTTGTTTTTTGCGAAGCGGGTCATGGCATCGCGAAAATAGCCGACGGGCTTGGTCTCGAATTTTTTGTCATGTATCCGTTCGTCCATATGGACGAACTCGAACTGCTTCGAGTCGAGATTGTCAAGCCGCTTCTTCTCGTCGGTCCGTTGCTCATAATGCTCATAGCCGCTACGCTTGCGTTTTCTCTTTTCGCTCATTTTCTCGCCCCCATTCTGATGCGTGGGTCAACCACGCCGTAAGATAGGTCCACCAGAAGCACCGCGAAGAGGCTGACTACTGTGTAGAAGGCGGTGATACCGAGCACAAGGTTGTAATCTTCTGCATTGAGTGCAGCGATGTATATCCTTCCTGTTCCGGGGATACTGTAGATCATTTCGATGATGACGGAGCCGGAAAGCAACCCGACAAAGGAGAAGATGATTCCGGGAACCAAAGGAACCAACGAGTTCCTAATGGCGTGACGCACGACTGCTTGCGGTCTCGTCAGACCCTTTGTGCGTGCCAGAAGCAGAAACTCCGATGTCAATACCTCGGTCAGTTCGGCCCGGGTCACACGTGTGAGACTGGCAATGGCGCCGAAGGAAAGACCGAGAACCGGCAAGGCGAAAGCACTGATTTGAAAGGCTCCTCTAACGTCTGACGGTGGGAATTGCGTATCTGCCCAGCCGAGCTGATAACCGAACACCAACACCAATATCGACATGACGACGAAACTCGGGATGGAAATGCCGATCATGACCGTGATGGAGATGATGTTGTCGGCAAGGCTGTTCTTCTTGAGCGCGGCGAGAATACCGAGCACGAATCCGATGGGGATATAGAAAAACAGCGCGATGATGTTCAACTGCACGGTGATGGGGATCCTCCGCATGAGAATGTCGAACACGGGTACATTCGGTGAATAACGGGTGGAAGTACCCCAGTTCCACTCTGTGAGAATGTTTCCCATCCATTGGACATATTGTTGTGATATCGGGACAGGTTCGAAAATGCGGTACTCATGGTTTTCTTCATCATAGAGATAACGGTCATTGCGCACCCGCTCGATGGTTCCTTCGCGAAGACCCTCTCTGATTTCATCGACCTTGTCCGGATCGGTCACACGACGCATGGTCATGTAGCCGTCGGAGACTTGGCGGGCATACCATATGTCCCGCTCCTCTTCTGTCGGCGGCGGATAGACGGGCGCCAGCCGCAGCATCGTGAAGTTCATGGACAATACGATAAAAAGGATGATGAAAATCCAGATTGTCCGTATGATCGTATACCTTATCATGTTACCTCGCCTTCCTTCTGTATATGTTCTGCTGGTTGCTGCATATGCTCACGTCTCCCGTTTCGAAAACATCTCCATCAATCATGGCGGTCTCTTTAATTGCGTACAATATATACCATTTTCCGATATTATGCAACCCTATCTTGGCGCGAACGTTTAACATCCACGTCACATACATGGAAAAATCAATCAGATGCATCCGGTGGGTATCGCGGGAATCGATCCCCTCTGCCGTATGAGATTCATCAAAGCCAACAAATAAAAGGCTTCACACCGATATGTATGAAGCCCGAGAACATACATATGCCAGTTGTTTGATTATGGAATTTTGAGCCGTGTACGCTCGAAAAGACTGCACAGTATCATCATTCCCTGACAGATGGATGCGTGGCGAAATTCTTCCCGTCATCTCTGGTTTTGCCCCTCACATCAGAGGGGGGGGCCCTGCGGACATCCTTTTGCCGGCTATGCTCCAAAGCAATTATACAATATTTTCCTGTCAAGGTAAAGGCGCGAAAGGTTTTTTTCACGTGCTGACCGTGTCAAAGCCAAGATGAGCGCGAAACACGTCGAGAACGATTATTGTGCTGAAATCGATCTCGTCCATGATCTTTCTGCATATGCGCCACATAAACATTTTTATGACACTGTCGAGTATCCGATTTGCCAATCGACAAACACTTGCAGCCGGAACTTGAAAATGAGACCATCGCTATTCTTCATAGCAATGGATGAGGTCATAGAAAAGGCGGCACCAAGAAACTGGTGCCGCCTTGTTTGCGATTCGTGTCCCGAAAGAACTCACCATCGCCGTAGCGAATGGATTATTCGTCTATTTCAGGCCAGTCGGCGCGCGGTACTTCTTCGCCCTCTTCAATGTAGTATCTGCCGTTCAGAATCGAGACGAAGGCGTTGAAGGACCACATTTCGGTGTATTCGGCGCCCTCAGCACTCATGAGAACGTTGCCTTCGGCGTCGAAGGGAATCCTGATGTTGGCGGTCGAGGTGTCGATACCCCAGTTCAGGGTGAAGCCGCCACGGTTGTCGTCCGCGAAGACATAGAGGAAGCTTGCGGCATCGAGTGTGGAACCGCTGATACCGCCGATCGAGAGGTCGAATTCACCGGTCATCATGTAGTTGTAATAGATGTCGGGGAAGGGTTTCGGATCGACATCGACCAATACGCGGATGTAGTAGCCATCATGGACAAACAAATCTTCAAAGGTCTCTTGGATGAATTCACCGAAAGCGAGTTGGGACTCGCTGCCCGAGAAGATGTTCAGACCGAGTTCGATTTCTGTCCAATCATTTTCCGTGCCAGCCTCGTAGTATCCTTCAGCCACAAGGTCTGAAATGGCGTCTTCCCAGTACGATACAGCCAGGTCGGGCACATAGCCGTGAGTATCGCGGCCGAAACCTTCACCTACCCATTCACCCCAGTCGAGGTTACGGAAGGCGATACCTTCAACAGGTTCGACCATGTAGGCCTCACTGAAGTAGTACATCATGGGTTCGCTCGTGACCATGACTTCTTTGGCGAGTGTCTCTCTGTCGATAGCATGGAACATCGCCAGTTTGAAGTCGTCATTCATGAGTAGAGGCTCGGGTACCCAGGGGCTGTCGGGGAATTGTTCTTGTTGTCTTTCCACAGTGCCGAGACCGTTGATCATGATACGGAACGTGGTTGCACCGGGGATATGGCGAATCCGTGGGTCGTCACGGAAGTCCGGATAACGTGCTCCGGGCACCGACGCCGCTTCGAGGTTGCCATAGAGGAACTCTTCGAAAGCGATCTCCGCATCCTCGATAATCCTCCAAGAACGGTGTGTGAAGAAATAACGGTCAGGCTCGTGGTAGTTCGGGTTCTCTCTGTAGCGGATGACAGAATCAGGCTCATAATAGGTCATGATGTAGGGTCCATGGGCGGCGACGGTGGTTTCGCTGGTGCCGTAGAGGTCGCCGACGTCCTCATAGAGTTCGAGGTGGATCGGGGTCATGACGAAGGAGCTGAGCCAGTAACGGACATCCCAGTCGGTCATGGCGTTTTCGAAGATGAATTCGATGGTGTCGTCGCCGATGAGGTTGATACCGACGTCTTCCCAATCGACTTCGCCATCGACATAGGCTTGCGCGTTGACGATCTCTTGCGGGGTGGAGGTGAAGTCTCCGCCGCCGGCGATGGCGCGGAACCATTGTTCGTCAAGTGCGAGCTTGAAGGTGGCGATGAAGTCTTGTGCTTCGATGTCTTCTTTGTAGCCTTCATCCTGGAGGTCTTCGTGGAATCCCCACTTGAGGTCGTCACGTACTTGGATACGCCAGGTGTAGGCCACTTCACGACCGGTCTCGAGCGTCTCGAGGTCTTGCGGATCGGGCTCGTCCGCGGCCATGGAGGGTACAACCTCATAGCCGTCTTTGTCTTCGTTGAAGACGAAGGCGAAGAGAGCGTCCATGAAGATGGTGATGACATCGG
>PWYL01000018.1 GCA_003568315.1 Mollicutes bacterium
CGCCGACATCCAAGAGCGAGTGATCGGACACCTCACGGGCAAAAAGAAAAAAGACACCGCCCTCTTGGAAGAGGATGTCATCATCATCGCGAAGGACCTCTCTCCGAGTGACACCGCCGCCTTGGATTTTTCCCGCGTCAAAGGGTTTGTCACAGAAAAGGGCGGTGTGACCTCGCACACGGCGATCATCGCCCGCGCCTTCAACATCCCCGCCTTGGTAGGCGTCGAAGGCGCCATGAAAGATATAGAAGAAGGGGTATTCCTATTTCTTGATGCTTCGAAAGGCCGACTCACCGTGAATCCCGAGGAAGAGACGATAAGAGAAGCGAAAGATATGATCCGCGAAGAAGAAAGAGAAAAAGAGGAACTGCAAGCCTTCGCCAAGAAAAAGACGAAGACGAAAGACGGCCATGTCCTTCCCCTTTTCGCCAACATCGGCACCCCCGAAGAGATCGTCGCCGTGAAAGAACAGGGCGCCGAAGGCATCGGACTCTTCCGGACCGAGTTCCTCTTCATGGAAAAAAAGGAGACCCCCTCTTTGGCAGAACAGATCGAAGCCTACCAAAAGGTCTTTGATTCAATCCATCCCGTGATCGTCCGCACGCTTGATGTCGGCGGCGACAAGGACCTTCCCTATCTCGACCTTCCCCAAGAGGAGAACCCCTTCTTGGGTGTCCGGGCGATCAGGCTTTCCTTGCAAAATGAAGAACTCTTCAAGACCCAGCTCAAGGCTCTGCTCATCGGCGCCAAAGAAAGCAAAGATGTGCGGATCATGTTCCCGATGATCGCGACCGTGGAAGAGCTCATGGATGCGAAAAGAATTCTCGCGCAAGCGGCGGACGAACTACAACAAGAGCAGAAGGAATTCCAAAAGAACATGCAAGTGGGCATCATGGTGGAGATCCCTTCGGCCGCTTTGAACGCGAAAGCCCTCGCCCGTCATGTCGATTTCATGAGCATCGGCACGAACGACCTCATCCAATACACCTTTGCGGCCGACCGCATGAACGAGGCCTTGGACTATTTGCACAGGCCCTTTGATCCCGCGCTTTGGAAACTCATGAAGATGGCAATCAAAGCCTGCCATGAAGAAAACGTGGAGATCGGTGTCTGCGGCGAAATGGCGGGAGAGACGGATGCCGCGCTCCTTTTCGCGGGTCTTTCTGTCGATGAGCTCAGCATGTCGGCGGGAAGGATCCCGAAAATCCGGAAACTCCTCTCCTCGCAAAAGAAGAAGGACCTCGTGACCTTGAGCGAAGAAGTGCTCGCTCTTGACACGAAAGAAGAAATCGAAGAAAGGATCGCCGCCTACAAGCAGGAAAAAGGCATCCGATGAATTTCAAAAAGAAAGGAAGAGCCTCATGAGACCCTCCCGTTTGAACCGTGACATCATCGTCTCCCTCATCTTTTCCATCCTGGCCGCCATCTTCCTTTTGGCCATCCTCTTCCGCGGCTTCTTCATCGAAGGGGCCGCGCTCGCCGGGCCGCTTTTGCGATACGGCCTTCCCTTCGGCGCGCTTTCTCTTTTCTTCTATTGGACGGCCGACAAGAAAAATGTCGACAGAAAGAATCATATCGCCATAAAGACGAGTTTCCACATCGCTTTTTTCACCACCGTTCTCGCCGCGGTGTTCTTCGTGTTGAGCATCTTCTTGTTCGAAATCTGAAACCGCACAGAAAGGGTGTACATATGGAAAAGAAAGTCTTCAAAAGCGAAACGATCAGTCCGCGCGCTTTCATCATCCTGGTCGCGATCGGCACCATCATCGCCTCCATCGCCCTGGAACTCTTCTTCCGGGCGCTCTACAGAGGTGAATGGCCCTTGTTCGAGCCTTACGCCATCAACGTCCTCATCGTCGTTTTCGGCGGCATCATCGCCTCCTTCCTCTGGTTCTACAGAGAATACCGGCTCTATCACGGTCTCGTCTTCACCATCCAGAAAGGGAAAGTGCGACTCGACCGCCCCGAACAAGATCCCGAGAAGATTCTTTTGAAAGACATGCGCGATGTCCGCATGAACCCTTTGTTCTATAGTTTCTTCGGGCTCTACAAGGTCGTCATCCGCTATAGGGATTCGCAAGACCTCCGCCGGAAGGCGCGCATCCTCCTCATCAAAAAGACCGACGAGAAGACCTTCACGAATGCCTTGCATGAAGCCCACAAGGAAGCGAGAGAAAAACGCAAAAAATCATAAAGCGAAAAAAAAGAATAGCCCGGCTTCAGGCTATTCTCAATCCTTGTCGATGAGCTCGAGTTCTGCCATCTCGGAAACGATTCTTTCCATGACGCTTTCGGCCTCATCCCCATTGACGGTCAATGTCACTTCGCCGTCTTTGCTGATACCGAGCGACATGACCCCCATGACGCTTTTCAGATTTACGGTCTTTCCCTTGTGCGTCATGGTGATGTCGTTATCGAACGAGGCGGCCTTTTTCGAGAGTTTCGCCGCGGGACGGGCGTGCATGCCCGCTTCATCGGTGATGGTGACCTTCTTTTCCATTTTTTTGCTCCTTCCTGTGGCTCCATTACTGCCAACAGTCTATCATAAAGGACGTATTGAAACAATGGTTAGAAATTCAAAGCATTATTCGCCCGAACATGCGATAAAGTACTAATCGAGCCGATTTCCCCCTCCCAGAAACACCCCCGCATGATTTGACAGCGAACAGACGAGAATTTATAATCTTCATAGGGGAATAGAAAGAAAGAGGTGACCCCGTGGAACAAAACATCAAAGAGCGACACATGCAGATTGCGAAAAATGCGAAAAATCATGAAGAAGCGATCGCTCTGGCCGCGAAACCTCTCCTCGAAGACGGCTATATCACCAAAGACTACATCGACGAGATGATCCAGGCCATCGAAGAGCACGGGCCCTATATCGTCTTGGCCGACGAATTCGCCCTGCCCCACGCCCGCCCCGGCGAATCGGTCAAGAAGACCGGTCTCTCGCTTCTCGTATTGAAGGAGCCGGTCGATCTCAAAGGGAATCCCGTCCGGCTTTTCGTAGTGCTCGCGGCCAAGGATTCTTCGTCCCACAACGAGGTTCTCAAGGCGTTGGCGGAATTCCTCATGGAAAAAAAGAACATCCAGGACGTCATCGCCTGCGAGAATACAGAAGAGATCAAAAAAATCTTGGACGAAAGGTGGTAGGTCTGATGTGAAGGTCTTAGCGGTATGCGGCTTCGGAGTGGGCTCCTCGATGATATTGAAGATGACCATCGAGAAAGCTTTCCGCGAATTCGGCGTGGAAGCCAAAGTCATAAACTCCGACATCTCGGATGTGTCAGGACAGAAAGCGGATGCGATTTTTTCTTCACCCGACATCATCGGCGATATCGAGCGCAGGCTCGGGTCGAGTGGTGTCAAGCTCTATGGCATCAAGAAGTACTCCGACGTAGAAGAAGTGAAAGCCAGTGTCGAGAAACTGCTTGAAGCAAAAGACATGAAGTGACACGAACGAAACAGAATCTATTGAAAAAGGAGAGAGACATTAATCCATGGAAGCTTTCCGTACGTTTATCGAAGCACTATATGCGTTCTTCGACGGCTTTCCTCCCCTGCTCATAGGTCTTATTGCCGTCATCGGGCTCATCGCCCAGCGAAAGAGCGTCAGTGAAGTCATCCGCGGCGGTATCATGGCCGCATTCGGTATGATGATCATCATGGTCGGCGTCAACGTTCTCGTCGGCTCGATCCTCCCCATCAACATGCTCTATGATGTTGCTGCGGGTGGAGAACTCGACGAAGATCCCGGCGTCGTCGCCGCCGAATTCATCGCCGACCACGGCGCGGCCATCGGTCTCGCCATGCTTCTCGGCTTCGTCCTCCATATTCTCATCGCACTCTTCACCAAGGTCAAGACGATCTTCCTCACCGGGCACTTCCTCTTCTGGATGCCTTTCATCTTCGTCGCTGTCGCCGTTGGCGTCGGTATGCCCGAATGGGCGACCATCCTCTGGGGCGGCATTCTCTCAGCCCTCTATTGGTCGTTCATGCCTTATATCCTGCGCCCCTTCTCGCGCGCAGTCATTGAAAGCGACGATTTCACCCTTGGCCATCCCTCCGCGATCCTTGCCCTCATTTCCGGCGGCATCGCCAGACTTGTCGGAAACAAGGAAAAGTCCACCGAAGATATCGAACTTCCGAAATCGCTGGGGTTCTTCCGTGAGATTTCCATCATGGGTGCAATCATCATCTTTGTCACCTACATCGTGAGCGGCCTCACTATCGGTGACGGTTTCCGCGGTGAAGGCATAACGGAAGTCGCACTCTTCCCCTACGCTCTCGAGCAGGGCCTCACCTTCGGTATCGGTATCATCATCCTCCTCCAAGGTGTGCGCATCTTCGTCAACGAGATCGTGCCCGCCTTCGAGGGTATCAGCACAAGAATCATCAAAGACGCCCAACCGGCGTATGACGCACCCATCTTCTTCAACTACAAGCCGAACGCTGTCATCATCGGCTTCATCATCGCCTTCATCACCTCGACGATCGCCATCGTCATCTTCAACAACATCGGCCTCTTCCTCGTGGCCATGCTCCCCTTGGTCATCCCGAGCTTCTTCGAATGTGGTCTCGCGAGCGTCATGGCCGAAGGCCAAGGCGGACTGCGGGGCGCGATCATCGGCACCTTTGTCGCCTCCATCGTCATGGTGCTTCTGCTCGGCGTGAGCCTCTGGATCTTCCAAGACACCATTATTGATTGGATGCTCATCTTCGGCGGCAACGACATGAGCCTCTGGGGTAGCGTGACCGGTGGCATTGCCGAATTCTTCGCTTGGATCTTCGGCTGATCGGCTGATTTGACATGCCTGACCAAAGGGACTATTTCGCCCATGTGAAAGAGCTTCTTGACGAAATCGTCGAGAACGAGGCATCCGCGCTCGACGAGGCCATCGAGATGTTGTATCGGGCGACGATCGAGCAGAAGAACCTCTTCGTCTTCGGAGCGTCGCACGCCGGCATCATCAGCCAAGAACTCGCCTATCGTGCCGGCGGCCTTGCCACGATGAACCCGATCCTCCCAAGAAGCCTCATGTTGGACCAAAAGCCCATCACATCCACATCCAGGATGGAAAGACTGCCGGGCTATGGGAGGCTCATCGCTGAAAATGTCCCCTTCCAAAAAGGAGACGTCTTGCTCGCCCACTCCGTCTCCGGCCGCAATACCGTTATGATAGATCTGGTCCTCGAGGCGAAAAAACACGGGGTGAAAATCATCGCCCTGACGAACCTCCGCTATTCGAAGAATGTCGAAAGTCGGCATGAGAGCGGAAAACGCCTCTTCGAACTCGCCGACCTCGTCATCGACAACCACGGTGACAAAGGGGATGCGGCGATCAAGTTCGAGGGACTCTCGCAAAAGGTGGGTCCCACAAGCACCGTTATCGGCGCCACGATCGTGAACAGCCTGATTGTCGGATTGACAGAGAGACTCCTCGCGAACGATCATGAGGCGCCGATCCTCCACAGCGCCAACGTGGACGGCGGTGACGAACACAACAAGAAGGTCTTCGAGAAACACAAAGGGAACATCTTCTATCTATGAGTAAGAAGGGCGCCGGAAATCCGGCGCCCTTTTTGTGTGTTCTCATGTTCATTGTTCAAAGACGATTCTACCGCCCACCATGGTCTTTTTGACAGAGAGATCCTTGTCGAGAAAGACGAGGTCCGCAGCTTTCCCCATGGCGATGGAGCCTGTCTCCCCATCGATTTTCAAAGTTTTCGCGGGATTCAGAGAAAGCATCCTCGTAAGCGCGGGCAAACGCGCGTCTGTGGCATCTTTCATGTTTCTGAGGGCCGTATCCATCGTGAGGGTGCTTCCCGCGAGGGCGCCGTCTTCGAGTCTTGCCACGCCTTCTTTCACCTTGACTTCGAGACCGCCCAGGGTGTAGGTGCCATCCTGAAGATTCTTCGCCCGGATGGCGTCACTCACCAGGGTGATGTTTTCGGCTCCCTTCGTCTTTTCGAGGAGTTTGAGCATATCGGGAGAAAGATGGATGTTGTCGGCGATCACTTCCGCCATGATACCATCAGTAAGGAGAGCCATCCCGGCAAGTCCCAGGTTCCTGTGATGCATCCCCCGCATGGCGTTGAAACAGTGCGAGACCCTTCGTATACCTTTCTCCATGGCCTTTTTCACATCTTCGGCCTTGGCGTCGGAATGGCCCATGGAGATTGTGACGCCTTCTTTGGCGAGGGCCTCCAAGAAAGAATCATCCTGCATTTCCGGCGCCAGCGTGACGATACGGATCTTCCCGCCCGCGGCCTTTTGCAATTTTTGGAAGGTTTCCATATCGCCTTTTCGGATGTGGGAAGCATTCTGTGCGCCTTTGAACTTCTCGTTGATGAAGGGACCTTCCAGATGCACCCCGAGGTTCTTGGCACCGAAAGGAGAGCTTTCTTTGATCGCTTTCAAGGCGCGGAGGATGTCTTTTTCGCTCATGGTGGTGGTTGTGGCGAGGAAGGCCGTGACGCCTTCCTTGAGAAGGTTTTTGGAGATCCGGTCGTTCGCTTCCCTGTCGCCGTCCGAGAAGTCGTCGCCCTCGGTGCCGTGCACATGGGTGTCGATGAAACCCGGCATGACGATCATCCCATCAAGAGAGACACCGCCGGCGGGGGCGGCTTCGGCGTGGCCGAAATCCTTGATCTTTCCGTTCTCGATCCGGATGTAACCATCATGCA
>PWYL01000005.1 GCA_003568315.1 Mollicutes bacterium
ACCGCGACAACATCCTCGCCGAGATCATCAACACGATCACCACCCACAACGGCAGCGTCGACCAGGTCAACGCCACCACCAACAAGCGCGGCGAAGGCGTGGTCAAGTTGAAAATCGGCATCAAGAATACCGCCGAGCTCGACCAGATCACCCATAACATCAAAAAGGTCCACGGAGTCCTGCAGATCGAAAGGTTGATGAAGTGATGAAAGTGCTCGCACAACGCGTGAAGAACGCCGAATGCACGATCGAAGGCAAGTCCCATGCCCGCATCGGCAAGGGCCTCCTCCTTTTCGTCTCCTTCCGCGAAGGGGACGAAAGGGACGTGATCCCCAAGATGGCGAAGAAAGTGGCGGATCTACGCATCTTCGAGGACGAGGCGGGAAAGATGAACCTCTCCGCGAAAGACCTCGGCCTCGAGATCCTCTCCATAAGCCAGTTCACCCTGGAGGCCGACACGAAGAAGGGGAACCGCCCCTCCTTCACAAAGGCGAAGGCGCCGGAAAGGGCCGAACTCTTTTTCCACGCCTTCGGCGAGGCTTTGGAAAACGAAGGCCTCACGATTTACGAAGGCGTCTTCGGCGACCGCATGGAGATATTCCTCACAAACGACGGCCCCGTCACGATCCTCCTCGAGAAGGGGGGCGGGAGTTCTTGATCCGGAAGCTCGAAGAAAAGGACCGCGAAAGCGTCCTCGCCTTCCTCTACGACGAGCCGGAAGTGAACCTCTATCTCATCGGCGACATCTACAACTCCGGTTTCGACAACGACCATCAGCAGCTCTACGCCGAATTCCGCGACGGCGAATATTATGCCGTCATGGGGCGCAACCGTTCGCAAATCACCTATTATGCGAAGGACACCGATTTCAACGAAGAATGGATCGGCATCTTCAACCGCTTCGATTTCCTCTTCCTCTCGGCGAAAGAAAAGCTGATCCAGCCCATCAAGCGCTTCTATCCCGACATGCAGGAAGACAAGATGGATTTCATGAAATCGACCACGTTCACCCCCGCGGAAGACATCGACTATTCGGAGATCGAGATTTTGAAAACAAAAGCGGAAGCGAAGAAGGTCTATGACCTCTTGGCGACCATCGAAGAACTCTACACCGTCCACAAAAAGACAAAGGAGGAATACATCACTTACCTCCTCGACAACTCGGGCGAGAACGGCACCACCATCTACATCGAGAGAAACAACGAGGTCATCGCCTGTGCGAGCGCCGTCTTCGAATCGAAGAAATCGGCGATGATCGTGAATGTCGCCACCCACAAGGAACACCGCAAGAAAGGCCTCGGCAAGAAGGTGTTCCATTTCCTGGTCGACCTCTATGTCAACCACAAGAAGAAGACGCTCTGCCTATATTACGACGACCCGCGCGCCGAAAGCCTCTACAAGAACATGGGGTTTGTGGACATGGAGCGCTGGTCGATGCTCGCGCCCGATGATTAGCCTTCCCGTGATCCGTACGCCGAGGCTTGTTCTCCGTCCTTTGCGTTCAACCGATGTCGAAGACATCTATGCTTACGCCAAGCGGGCCGATGTCGGCCCGAAAGCGGGTTGGGCGCCCCACCGAGACATGAACGACACGAAGGACTTCATCCGTTATTCTTTGAAGAAACGCCGCGAGAACCAACCGGGGGTCTTCGCCGTCATCCACCGCCAAGACGAAAAGACCATCGGCACCATCGAGATCCATTCCTTCCTTCCCCGCTTCAAAGGGGAAATCGGCATGGTGCTCCACCCGGATTATTGGGGACGGGAGCTCATGGTCGAGGCCTCGCGGGCCGTCATGGTCTTCGCTTTCGAGCATCTCGGCTTGAAACGGCTCGAATACAAACACTATGCCGAAAATGAAGCTTCGAAGCGGCTCCGGGAGAAACTCGGCTTCACGGAAGAGGGCATCGCGAGAAACGGTCTCAGACGCTTCGACGGCTCCATCGTCGACGCCTCTGTCGCGAGCTACACCGACAGCGATTATCACGAGCGGGATTTGCTTTTGTTCCATGATTTCAAAAAGAATCTCTCCCTCCGTTTCTGACGCCTCCCGCGCGTTGACAGGGAGAGTTCCAAGCGCTATAATTGAGACAAACCGAGGACGGAAAGAGCGCGCGGCGAATTGACATCAAAGAGAGCGGCGCCCGGGCTGCGAGCGCCGTATGTCATCGCCGGGCCGGACCTTCCCGAGGGCCCTTCCGAACCAAGAGTAGGGAGGGACGTTCCGCCGCGTTAAGGCCCTGAGCGCCGGTCGGCAAGGCCGGAACTAAGGTGGCACCGCGAACGATTTCGCCCTTAGGTTCTTTGAGGGCGTTTTTTTATTCCGAGGAGGTAATGCGTTTTGATCAAAAAGATGAAGGGGACCTACGACATCGTCAAAGACACCCCCCGTTTCCGGGCGGTGGAAAAGGCCATACACACACTGGCGCGGCTTTTCAACCTCGAAGAGATCCGCACCCCGCATTTCGAAGCGAGCGAACTTTTCCACAGAAGCGTGGGCGAAGAGACCGATATCGTCGGCAAGGAAACCTATGATTTCTTCGACCGCGGCGGCAGGAAGATCACCCTCCGTCCCGAGGGCACGGCGGGCGTGGTACGCTCCTACATCGAGAACAAGCTCCACGCCGAAGCCAAAAACCCCCAGAAATACTATTACTACGGCTCGATGTTCCGCTATGAAAGGCCCCAGAAGGGGCGCACGCGGGAATTCCGCCAGTTCGGCATCGAAATTTTCGGCTCGAAAGACCCTTCGGTCGATGTGGAAATCATCGCTTGCGCCGTTTTGTTTTTACGGATGTTGAAGATCACCGATTTCGCCGTCCACATCAATTCGCTGGGCGGAGAAGAAAGCAAGAAGAACTACGAAAAAGCGCTGAAAGAACACATCCGACCCCATCTTGAGACGCTTTGTGCGGACTGCAACCGCCGTTTCGAGAAGAACCCCCTGCGCATCCTCGATTGCAAGAAAGACACCGAGCACGATGCTTTGCAAAACGCGCCGCATCCAATCGACGCTTTGACAGAAGAAGACCGCGAACATTTCGAGAGTGTGCGCGAGATCCTGCAATCCATGGACATCGACCATATCGTCGACCACCGCCTCGTGCGGGGCCTCGACTATTACACCCACACCGTTTTCGAGATCAAGGACACCTTGGAGGCTCTGGGCTCGCAGGACACGCTTTGCGGCGGCGGGCGCTATGACTATCTCGTGGAGAATCTGGGCGGACCGCCCACCCCAGCGGCCGGTTTCAGTTTCGGCATCGAACGCTTGCTTCTGACCCTGGAGGCCCTCGAATTCACCCCGAAGAGAGCCCCCCTCCATCTCTATCTCCTTTCCATCGGCGAGAAGGCGAAGAAGAAGACGCCCGCCCTCGCCCACAAATTGCGCCTGCAGGGGGTCACGACGGAGACCGACCTCGTCGGCAGGGGAATCAAGGCCCAATTCAAACAAAGCGAGCATACCGCCGCCCGCTTCGTCGGCATCGTCGGCGATGCCGAACTCGAGAAGGGCATCGTCACCCTGAAAGACCAAAACACCGGCACCGAAGAAGAAGTGGCTTTCGAGAACATCGCTGCAACCATCGCCGAAAAGATCAAGCAAGACCGCAGAGACTGCGACACGTGCCCCGAAAGGAAAGGTGAATGACATGTACACCCACCACAACAACGAACTCACCATCAGGGATGCAGGAAAACGCGTGCGACTCAAGGGCTTCGTCCAACGGGCCCGGAATCTCGGCAACCTCGTTTTCGTCGATCTTCGCGACCAAGAGGGCATCACCCAACTCGCCTTTGACGCCGACAATGAACTCCGGATGGAGGCGGGACGGTTGAAAGCCGAATATGTGATCGAGGCCGAAGGGAAGGTCCGTGAACGCTCAAGCAAAAACAAGGACCTCCCCACGGGGGATATCGAGATCGATGTCGATGCCTTCCGTGTGCTTTCAAAAGCCGCACAACCCCCCATGTTGATAAGAGACGAGACGGACGCCCTCGAGGAGGTCCGGCTGCGACATCGCTATCTCGACCTCCGCCGTCCCCGTCTCAAACGTCTGATGAAACTCCGTCATCAGACAGTCAAAGCGACGCGCGACTTTTTGAACGAGGAAGGTTTCATGGAGTTCGAGACACCGATCCTCACGAAATCCACACCGGAAGGGGCCCGTGACTACATCGTCCCCTCCCGCCTCGACAAGCACCATTTCTATGCGCTGCCGCAGTCACCCCAGCTTTTCAAGCAGCTCCTCATGATCGGCGGTTTCGAACGCTACTACCAGATCGCCCGCTGTTTCCGGGACGAAGACCTCCGCAGCGACAGACAGCCGGAATTCACCCAGATCGACATCGAGATGGCCTTCATCGACCAAGAGGCCGTCATCGACCTCACCGAAAAACTCATGGCGAGAATCGTCAAAGAGACAAAAGGCGTGGAACTGAAACGACCCTTCCCGCGCATGACCTATGAAGAGGCCCTGCGCGACTACGGCACGGACAAGCCCGACACCCGGTTCGGCATGAAGATCGTCGATACCGGCGAGACGTTCGCTAAAAGCGGCTTCAAGGTCTTCAAGACCGTCTTGGAAAAAAAAGGCACCATCCGGGGCGTCAACGCCAAAAGCCTCGCCGCCGCCTATTCGCGGAAGGACCTCGATGGTCTCACGAAAGAGGCGGAAAGACTCGGTGCGGGCGGTCTCGTGCATATGAAGATGGAAGACGGAGAGATCAAGAGTCCCATAGCGAAATTTTTGTCCGAAGAAGAAAAGGACGGACTCACTGAGAAAATGCGGATGGAAGAAGGCGACCTCGTCCTCCTTGTGGCCGATTCGGAGAAAACGGTGCAGAAGGTCCTCGGTAGGCTCCGCATCATCATCGCCAAAGAACAGGACCTCGTCTCCGGCGACGATCTCGATTTCCACTGGGTGGTCGAATGGCCCATGTTCGAATACGACGAGGAGGAAGGACGCTACCGTTCGCTTCATCATCCCTTCACGCGGGTGCAGGACGAAGACCGCGCCAAGCTCTCTTCCGACCCCTTGGCGGCGAAAGCTTACGGCTACGACCTCGTCGTGCAGGGCTACGAACTCGGCGGCGGCTCCATGCGGATTCATGAAACGAAGCTGCAAGGAGAGGTCTTCCGGGTGCTCTCCATCGACGAAAAGACCCAAAGGGAGCGCTTCGGGTTCCTGCTTGACGCCCTCTCTTACGGCACCCCGCCCCACGGCGGCATCGCCCTCGGCCTCGAAAGGCTCCTCATGGTGTTAGGCCAGACCGAGAACATCCGTGACGTCATCGCCTTCCCGAAGACCCAGAGCGGTCATTGTCTTTTGACAGGGGCGCCTTCTGTCGTGGATGAGGAACAGCTACGAGAACTCGCCTTGAAGAAAGAGAAGAAACGTGACGGATGAAGGACTCTTCGACCGCCTCGTCCCCCTGTTGGGAGAAGCGGGACTTGAAAGGCTGCAAAAGGCCCGCATCCTCGTTGTCGGCGTCGGCGGCGTGGGGTCCTTCGCCGTCGAGGCCCTCGCCCGGAGCGGCGTGGGGGGCTTGACGCTGGTCGATGGGGACACCATCCGCCCTTCGAACACGAACCGGAGCTCCATGCCACGAAGGACACGTTCGGAAAGAAGAAGGCCCTCGTCATGAAAGACCGCGTCCAAGCCATAAACCCTGCTTGCGAAGTGCGGGCGGTGGCGGAGGACTTCACTGGAGAGAATGCCGAGGTCATCTTCGCTACGGCCTATGACTACGTTTTCGACGCCACGGACGACATCCCCGCCAAGGTGCTCCTCGCCGTCGAGGCGAAGAAGCGTTCGCTCCCCCTCCTTTCTTCTGCGGGACAAGGGAACCGCCTCTACGCCGAGGACATCCGCATCACCGACCTCTTCGAAACCGAAGGCGACCCCTTGGCGAGAAAATTCCGCAAGCACTTGCGGAAAGAAGGCGTCACGACACTCGAGACGGTGTTCTGTTTTGAAAAGCCGGAAAAGAAACGCTCCGGCGTCCCTTCCTCGAGCGTTTTCGTTCCGCCCGTCGCGGGCATGCGCGCGGGAGGACATATGATAAGAAAAATCACCGGGAGGTGAGAGGATGAAACGAATCGTTTTCGCCGGCGGCTGCTTTTGGGGTGTGGAAGCCTATTTCGAACGGGTCGAAGGTGTCTCGAAGACCCGGGTGGGCTACATCGCCGGAAGGAAAAAAGCGCCTTCCTATGAAGAGGTCTGCGCCGGAAGCGGCCACGCCGAAGCGGTCGAGATCACTTATGACGAAGAGAAAGTTCCGCTTTCTGTGCTCCTCGCCCACTATTTCAACATCGTCGATGCGACGAAGAAGAACCGCCAAGGCCCCGACATCGGCGTCCAATACCGCTCCGGCATCTACAACTATGAAGAGGAAGACGTCCCCGTGATCGAAGAGGCGATGGAAAAAGAGAAGGAACAAAAAAAGAAGCCGCTCCACCTCGAATTGCTCGCGGAGGAAATCTTCTATGAGGCCGAAGAATATCACCAAGACTATCTCGAGAAGAATCCCGGCGGCTACTGCCATGTCGACCTCGGAAGCAGCGACCGCGTGAAGGAGTGAGAAGATGAAACGGAAGGGCTACATATCCTGGGACGACTATTTCATGGGGGTCGCGGAACTTTCGGCCAAGCGGTCGAAAGACCCCAACACCCAAGTGGGCGCC
>PWYL01000067.1 GCA_003568315.1 Mollicutes bacterium
CTTGCTGTATTCCTTGTCGTCGGGAGTGTAGCTCTTGATGTGCTCAAGATAGGCTTCCAGTGTTTCTTCGAGGTATTCGGGCTTAGGCATGAAACCGACGCCCTTGATGGAGGCGTTGAGTCCTTTCGGACCGTTCGAGACCAGGGCCGGCGTGTGTGAACAGAAGCTCAAGAACACCTTCTCTTTGGGCATCTCTTCGCCCTCGTGGAGTTTCAGCACGGTGTTGGCCCTCGTCTTGAAGGCCCAGTTGAAGAATCTCTCGGCAGTTTGCATGTTACCTCCTAATTGGAAAAAATGTATTTTACAGACGGAACGGTGACACATTGTCATCCTACCACAGGCCTGACGGATTGTCAATATTACCGTTGTGTGTTTGTTGAGCGTCTTTTGGGCAAGGTGACAGGAGAATTTTTGTGTCATTTTCATATACGACAATGCAGCCTGCCTGCCGGGAGACTGTCTTGTGGCAAGTTGACACTTTGTCATAACGGGAGTATAATGTCGGTAAATGATGTTTGCCTCCGCTCGGACAATGTATGTTCCGACAAAACCTTTGCAGGTTTTTTGTCATAACACGGCTCGGCGGTGCAGTTTTGCCGAACTTTTACTATTTGATCAACAATGTGGCGCCCGATAAATCCATCAATCCAAGGAGAGAATTGTTATGAGAAGAATCCTGAAGCTTTTCGGCATCGTGTCATTGTCCCTCTTTTTCGTGTTCGCCATCGCTGCTTGCGGAAGGAACGGGGAGGACCCTGTAAACGGGAACGGTGAGAATGGCGAAAACGGCGACAACGATGTTCCCGACAATGGCGAGGTGTTCGAGTTGTCCGGGGAATACGAAATCGACATCACGAACCTCGGCATGCCGCTTGTCATCTATCTGAAGATCGACGACGACGGTGACTTTATGCTGCAGACCAGTCGCGCTTTTGATGACCCGCGCGACACCGGCACTATCCGGGAAGTGGAAGAGGCGGAACAGGAGGACACCTACCTCATGGTCTATGACGAGACGGACAACGGCGACCTCCGGACCGCGACATTCCATGTCCTGAACGGCAACCTGCGTTTTCTGACCCGGATGCCGTATGGAACATCGAACATCATGTATGAAGCCGAAGATCCCCATGACCCGGAAATCACGCATTATCTCTGGGCGATGTCCTTCCGTCACGAAGAGCATTTCGGGGTGTACGGCGGCAGCCATGTCGTCCAAGCCATGGGCGAAGATGTCGAATACATCTATTCGCTCGAACTCATGGCCGGCTTGCGTTATCACTTCGAGAGCATCTTCGAAATGGGTGGCGTCATCTATGATTTCACCGAGCAAGGCGGTTTCTACATCGAAGACGATGTGTTCTCTCTGAACCCCGATGATGCCTCGGCCGTTGCCGGCACCATTGAAAACGGTACTATCGATGTTCCCATCCAGCCTTCCGCCATGGCCTCCCGTTCGATGCGGACACTCACGATCACGACCCATGCGGAATATGCGGGCATCTATCACACCCACTGGCTCGAAGACGGCATCGGTGATACCACGGCGATGTTGATACTCGACCATTTCGGCAACTTCACCTACATTGCCACCGACCATCTTGCCGGAGCCGACATCGACATGACGGGAACGTATGATGTGGACACGGCCGCCGACACCATAACTTTCACACCGGATGAAGGCGACGCTGTCACGGGTAGCTATGAGCACGGCTACATCTTCACGGCCGAATTTCCCGCAACCGCCGAAGACACATATGCATTCACCTTCTATGCGGACCACATCCAAGGTCAGTTCACCGCCGAAGGCGAAATCGAGGACATCCCCTACGAAGTCACCCTTGTTCTCGAGGCGACGGGAACTTATAGTCTCGTCATCATCGAAGACGGATCAGAGCTCCTCAACGAAGTGGGAACATTCGATGTCGATGTCGGTATGTTTGACGTGATCGAATTGACGCCCGAAGGAGCTACAGCAGCTCTGCATGACGGTCTCATCTCCCGCACCAGCTTGAACATGATTTTCGATGTCGACGGCGAAGAGATGAGTTTCGCCCTCTCCAAATGACCCAAGCTCCAACAAGGAGACAATGCCGGGTTTTGGAGCAAAGATACGCTTGAAAGCGTGGCAAAACTATTTGCGGATAGTTTTGCCATGCATCTTTTCCCCATTGAACCGTTGGAGTCCTATTCCTAACATACCTGCGAGGTGACAACATGATAAAGAAAATCCTTCTCGCCTTCTCAATGGCGGCTTTCGCTTTCGCCCTCACCGCTTGCGGCGGTGGGGACTATCCCCGCCGCACGGATGAAACGAACACTCTCTATGTCGGCTATCAGGCCGATTCCTTCCCCACGTCGTTCATGCCTTGGCTTTCGCGGGAAGGCATCGCTCCGACCGTGTCGAGTATGGTCTACAACACGCTTTTCACCTACAACGACGAGACCGGGGGATTCGACCCCATCATCGGCAAGGAATGGTACTATGTCTGTCCGGACGGTGAGCCCATCCTTACGGAAGAAGGGGATATCGACTATGAGCGTCTTAACGAGATTTACGATTCCCCCGATCGCAGCTATCTCCCCGTCAAGATTGTCATCCATGACGACGTGACCTGGAGCGATGGAACCCCCTTGACCGTGGAGGACATCCATTTCACCTTGGACACGGCGACGAACAACGCCATCTCGAACCACGCCGGAGCCCTCGCCTGGACTGCCGACCTCCAACACCGCTATCGCGACGGTCGTTTGATCCGGCAAGGCATTTTCACCTATGAGAACGGTGCGGCGGAACAGGGATATCATATCGCCGAAGAGGACAAAGACACTGTCATGTATCTACATGTGGACAAGATCCTTGGTGCCGTGACGTCGCTTTTCACAACCATCCTCATCCTCCCCGAGCACATCTGGGGACCAATCATCTCCGCAGACAACCCCTTGAACAGTCGCAACCCCGAAGGCGAACTCCTGGAACAATACCAGAATCCCGTCGGTAGCGGTCCATGGGAACTGGACACTGAACGTTCCGGATCCCAACAGATCATCCTCCATCGCCGCGATGAATATCACCGCAGAAGTGAAGACGGCGGACCGCTATACAACGTGGAGACTATCCGCTTCCAGCTCTATCAAGAAATCAATGTGGCGATCTATGCTTTGCTCAAGGGGCACATCGACGTGTTGAACTCTTCGGTGAGTTCGAACTACATGCGGCTTTTCGAGGGCAAGGACGAACTCTTCGTCTCGAACGCCCCGGGCATTTTCACACAGTCGCTTGTGTTGAATGTGAATCCGGTCAGTTCCGAACGAAACCCCATCCGCGACCTTCTTGCCGACAAGGATTTCCGCAAGGCCATCGCGCTCGCCGTGAACCAGCAACAACTCATCGATCTCGTTTTGAACGGGGCCGGCTCGCCGGGCTGTCCGGGCCTCATGCCCTCCCACCTCGATGATTTCTACAATCCCGACTCGTGCTCTTTGCCGCGTGATCCCGATGAACGTCTGACTCTCGCCAACGAGATCCTGGACGGCATCGTCCCCGAGCGTGACGACAGCGGCTACCGTCTGCTTGATGGGGAACGGGTGGCTTTCGATGTACTCGGCCATCCCGGTGAGCAAGACCTAGTGAGTTTTCTCGAGGTCCAGATGGAAAAAATCGGCATCGAGGTCAACTATGCGGTGAAAGGCGCCCGCCCCGAACGGACCTATCTTTACAACAGCCGCTTCGACATGACGTTGCAGGGGGTCATCTTCTCGCTGCAAAACGTCGACATCATGTATCGGGCCCATTTCGTGCAGCTCGGCGAGACCTCGAACTACGGAAGGCTGCAGAACGAAACGTTGACCACGATGATCGAGCGGATGCGCCGGACGCTAGACTTGAACGAGAAATACGACCTCATCTATGACACCCAGCCCCTCATCGCCTCAGAATTCTACAAGATTCCGCTCTATACGGCCAATGTCATCACTGTGGCCCGCACCGACCGCTACACCAACTGGCAGGTCGAGACTGGAGCGTCCGTTTTCAACACGACGAGCCTCGAAAATCTTGTGCGAGTGGAAGAGGAGTAGATAGAAGATGAAGAAGAGCTATATTGTCAAACGCATCCTCTATTCCGTCTTCATATTCTTCGTGGTGTTGACGCTCAATTTCTTCATCCCGCGCATCGGGGTGGACGATCCCGCCGAGCGCTACTATCCTCCGCAAGGGAACATGACTGATGCGGAATACGAAATCATCAAACAACTGACCAGAGAACAATACGGCTTCGACGTGTCGACCCCCGAACAATACTGGAACTATCTCACCGACCTCTTTTTGGAGGGCAACATGGGCACCTCCTTCCGTTCCGGTTCCCCCGCGGTCACCTCCCTCATCATCGACCGTCTCCCCTGGACGCTTGTGCTCTCGGTGAGCACGCTGCTTCTCGGACTCGTCGTCGGTATCCTCATCGGGGTCATCGCCGCCATGAAGCGGGGCCGGTGGCAAGACACCATGCTTTTGAACGCCTCGACCATCATGGTGGCCTTGCCGGCTTTCTTCATCGCGCTCGTCTTCAGTTTCTTCCTCGGATTCGAAGCGGAAATCTTCCCCGCCTATACGAATCCCGACATGGTGAGCGATTTTTCCTGGAGCCTCGACTCGCTCCGGATGGTGGCCTATAATGCCGCTTTGCCCGTCATCAGCATGGCTTTCGGCAGCATCATCGGCTATGCGCAAGGAACGCGGAACGCCGTCATCGCCGTGACCGGCGAGGATTTCATCCTGACGGCGCGCTCGAAAGGTCTGAAACCCAACACCATCCGCTACAAACACACCCTCCGAAACGCGATGCTGCCGATCGTGACCTCGCTCGGCATGAGCATCAGCGGTCTCATCGGCGGTCAGGTCGTCATCGAACAGATCTTCAACTGGCACGGCATGGGCACGCTCTTCCTTGAAGCCAACAACACCAACGACTATCCGCTCATGATGGGCATCATGCTTCTGCTTTCGGCATTCACGATTGTCGCGATTCTCTTCACGGACCTCGTCTATGTCCTCTTGGATCCGCGCGTGACGGTAGGTGAGAGAAGATGACGGAAAAGAAAATCCCCATCCATCAACGGACTTTTGCATTCCTCAAAAAACGCATCTATGGTATCGGTCGTTTCTTCAAGCGCATCTGGGCCCACCCCAAGGGGAAGATCGGTCTCAGTGTCGTCGGCCTTTTGGTCATCGTGGCCGTCTTCGCCCCCTGGATCGCACCATACGACCCTTATGATGTCGCCGACAGGACGACGAAGGGTCTCACCCCGAGTCTGCAACATCCCCTCGGCACAACCATCAACACCGGTCAGGACGTCTTCAGCATGTTGATCTATGGCACGCGGATTTCTCTCATCGTCGGCGTTACGGCCGGCGTCTCCATCGCTTTCGTCGGTGCCATCCTCGGAGTCATGGCCGGCTATATCGGCGGCTTCGCCGACAACCTCATCATGCGGACCGTCGACGTCCTTCTCGTCATTCCCTCGCTGCCCCTTGTCATCGTGCTGACGAATGTGTTCGGTCGCGACTATTGGATCATCATCTTCATCTTCGTGGCCTTGGGCTGGGGCGGGCTTTCACGGAACATCCGCTCGCTCGTCTTGGTCATCAAGAACAGCAACTACGTCAAGGCGGCCGAGCTCGCGGGTGCGAGCCGCTGGCGGATCATGACGAAACACATCCTGCCCGGCACCTCGCATCTTCTCATCATGAGCACTGCGCTCGGAAGCGCAGGTATAATGGTCGCCGAAGCGGGACTCTCCTTCCTCGGGCTGGGGGATCCCACCCGCATCAGCTGGGGAAGGATGCTCGCCGACGCCCAGGGCGGAGGCGCATTGCTTTTCGGCCACTGGTGGTGGATCATCGCCCCCGGGATCGGCATTTTCCTCGCGGTGTTCTCTTTCATGCGTATCGGCATCGTCATGGAAGAGGTTTTGAACCCGAGAATGAAACAATCCACCGGCATCCACAAAATCTTCAGGAGCCTTAGTGGCAAACACATCGACGAGGTGTTCGAGTCGATGGACGAAAAAACAGGTCTTGCCGCCACCGGACGCTCGGCATCGAAGGCTTGACGGGAGGAAACCATGAATAGAGAGAATACGAACGAGAACATGTTGGCAGTGCGCAACCTCAAAGTGGTCTTCCCCATGGCCCGGGGCTTCATCCGTGCCGTCGAAGGCGTAGACCTCGACATCAAGAAGGGCGAGAGTGTCGCTTTGGTCGGCGAGTCCGGCTGTGGGAAGAGCGTCACGTCCAAATCGTTGATGAAGCTTATCGAGACGCCGCCCGCCCTGATGCGGGTCGACGGTCTCACCCTTGACGGTCAGAGCCTCAAGGATTATTCCGAGAAAAAGATGCAAGACATCCGCGGGCGTCACATGTCGATGATCTTCCAGGACGCGATGACTTCATTGAACCCCGTCATGACCTGCGGAAGACAGATCGACGAGATGTACATGCGCCATCGGGGCATGGACAAGAAGGAAGCGAGAAAACACACCATCCGCGCGCTTGAGCTCGAGA
>PWYL01000043.1 GCA_003568315.1 Mollicutes bacterium
GGGAAGCGCCCACGCTATCGCCAGCGCCAGCACAACGGCCATGGCGGCAAATTTTCTCGAAAAAACCTCTTGAAACCTTCCCCGCCTTCAACGAAGGCGTGAAAGAACTAGGAGCGTTTCTGGAAGGAAAGCTCGCTTACGAGGATGTTTCCTTCGATGAGAATCCGCTTTCTCCTGTCGCAGAAAAAACACAATCACAAGAAGCCTCCGAAGCCCCTTCCCATGACGAATACCAAGACATCGTCTACAGCCGGAATGCGAAAGTGGTGGTGATCGGCGGTCTGCATATCAAGAAGAGCGAAGCGCAAAAGATCGCCAAAGCCTACGGCTTCGACAAACACCGCATCGAGTTTGTCGACTACGACAAGGCGAAAACCTACAACCTCAACAAGCTCCGTCATAATGAAGATTATTGCGGTATCATCTTCGGTCCCACCCCTCACAGTGCTCGAGGCACCCAAGGGGAGCCGAGCCTCTTGGCCCGAGTCGAAAACACCGAAGGCTATCCATATCACGTCCGCGCCCGAGCGAGGGGAAGAGAAGGAGAACTAAAAATCACCAAACAGTCCTTGAAGGACGCTCTCCAAGAAATCAAGGACCACTATGAGACCGTGATGGCTTGAACCTTGAAACATGACATGAAACAAACACGCCTCTTTTTACTCGATCCATCCTACCGGACAAGGCGAGATTCCCCCATGGACCACTGTCACAGTTGCGGCGCACCCGTCAAAAGGAGAAAGAACGTCTGTCCGCATTGCGGCGTCTCTTTGCAAAGGACGGCCGGAACGGATGCGACTTCCCGAACAAAAACCACGGTACGCTCCGTGCGCACCGTGGATGAAGAAGCACCTCCGCGAGAGGTGAGCACAGCCCGGGAAGAAGAGCCCGCTTGGAAAAAGAAAGAGCCGAATGAATGGCTCTTTCCCGTGGGGGATGGTCTGGGCCGTTTCCTCTGGGGTGCCCTCGGCTTTCTAGTGCCCCCTCTTGGATTGCTTTTGTTCTTTACGCTTATCGAGAGAAGACCGGGTATCGCCGTCTGTGCCGGTACGGGCGCATTCCTAGGTGTGATCTCCATATTCCCCGGGCTACATGATAGGGTATGTCGCGATCCGGTCATGATTGTTTCGTGGAGTACTAGTGGACTCTTTTGAAGGAAAACAGAAATATCGTCTAATCCACTTTCAGCATGAAAGCTCTCCTTCAGTAGTGGAGATATGATACACTTATCTTGACACTCAATTTACCTATATTAAAGAAACAATGATGAGAAAAAGCATATGGTCGGGAATCACGAACAGCTCTTTCATCTTTCACGATGAACAGCTAGTTTACCGATTCATCCCCAAGAAATGAAGTGATAACATGACAGAACGGAAAGTAATCGATGCAAAAAGAAAGATTCGGCGCGACATCAAGAACCCTTTGGCGGGCGACTTCAATAAATATCTCGCCGAAATCCTCCTGAATGCCGACGATTCTTACAAACGTTTGGAAAACGGCGAAGAAGGTGATGTGAAAGAAATCCGCATCCACCTCGACCGCAAGAAACGCTTGGTGAAAGTCGTGGATGAAGCCGAAGGCATGGGCGGGGAAGAGTTGAACGAGAAGTTCGGCGTGTATGGTGCCGACCAAGCCGGCGGTGATCTACATCGCCGTGTCCGGGGGCTTTTTGGCCAAGGAGCCAGCGATGTCCTCTTTTCCTGTGCCATGAGCGGAAAAAAGGCCGTTATCGAAAGTATCAAGGATGATGCTTTCCATAAGTGCACATTCATCTTCCGCGACGAGAAGTACATCAAGGTGCAGTCCCCGAAGACGCATCTCCGACAGCTCCGCACGAATCTGGGCATCGAAGGCAATGGCACCGCTGTGACCTACGGCCTTCCGAAGGAGGTGCGTATCCCGAAGAAGAAAGATATTGTCGAAAGAATCGAGACCTTTCCGCTATTCCGATACATTCTGGCGAATCCCAGCAGGCGGGTACTGCTTTTTGATGATGCGAAGAAGAAGCTGCTTTCTAGTGACAAGTACATGTTTTCCGAGAAGAAGCCCCTGCTGAAAAACCGGAGTATCGCTTTCCGCTACGAGGGGAAAGAAGTCAAAGGCATGTTGGACCTCTATCTGAATCCGGACAAGAAAAGAGACGGCACCCACGTGATCATCAAGGACGAACGCGATGCCGTGTATGACAACACCCTCTTCGGGCTCGAGAAGTACCCGGGAGCGAACGAGGTTTCGGGAGAACTCGAGATACCGGGACTCTATTCGATCTTGAAAGCGAAGCTCAATGATGGGGAGAATCCGCTCCAGATCCTCACCGACAGCCGCGACGGCTTCGATTCCCGAAACGAGTTCACCAAGACCTTTTTTGGCGTGGTCGCTCCCGTGGTCGAGGGCATCATCAAAAAGAAAAACGCCGAACGGGAGGACATCAGTGTACCGCTCGAGAGAATCAAGCGTTTCCGGAACGCTTTGAAGAAATTGAATGACTACTACCGGGAGCGGATGGTGCGAGAGATTGGCGCTTTAAGCCCGGGGATGAACCCGCCGGCGACGGGTATGGCCTTCGCTCGCGAGAAGGTTTCCATCACCGAAGGAAAGCGCTACGTCCTACAACTCTTCGTGAACGCCCACATGGTTGAAGAAAGACAGACGATTGACGTCACTACCGATGCCAATCCCCACTTCACTTTCCGGCCCGCAACCCTGGATGTGGATAAGAGCGACGCGGACGAGAAGGGTCTGATCGTGAAGAGCATCGCTTTGGAAGGCAGAGAACCTTCTTCATCCTATGCCACTCTACAAGCTGTGATGGGTGATATGGAAGCCCGTGCCGATGTGAATGTCGTCAGAGAGGAAAGAATCTATCCGGAATACGGTCTCGAGTTCATCCCCAAAAACTACACCTTCTTGCCGAAGAAAAAATCCCATCTGAAACTGTATTTCGACATGGTGAAGTATCCACCGGGCACCGAGGTGACAGTCACCATCGTCTCCAGACAGACACTCTTTCCCGAAGAGAGGTTGTACGTCATAGATGAAGAGCATGAAGTCCAGCCGGACACAGGGCTCATGCGAATCCCCTTTGAAACCGATGAGAAAGAGATCCACCATACTGTCACCGCCGAGGCCAAGGGCTATAAGACAAAAGCCCGTATCAAGGTCGAAAAGAAAAAGCCGAAAGAAACCGGCAAGAGCGGCTTTCTCAATAGTATCCAGCTCACATTCGAAGATGATTTCTGGCAATCCTCCTTCAACGAAAGGGAAGGCATCATCCACATCAACGGCGCTCATCCGATCAACCGGACCATCATGGGCGAACTAGGCCAGAAAGACCCGAAACGCCCCACCTTCACCCAAAACCAGAACAAGTACCTTTTCGAACTCATCGCCCATGAAAGCGCCCAACGCTTCGTCGAGACGGAGTTCGCCGAGAAGGATTTCACTCCCCATGCCCTCCTCGATTTCATCCAGAAAGAAAAAACCGCGATCTACAATATTTTGCTTGAAGAACTATGACTGTCCGGATGTTTCTCATTGAAGGATGATATGAAACAGACAGTACTCCTTTCTCGCTCGAGCCAATCCAGAGAACAAGGAGAGATTCCCCCATGCATCACTGCCCGAGTTGCGGCACCCCCTTCAAACAGAGAAAGAACGTCTGTCCGCATTGCGGTATCTCCCGGGAAGAAATCCCGGACACGGAAGAGACCCGACAAACCTCAGCCACACTACATTCGACGCAAAGTGTGGCTGAAAGAAAAACAAAACTCCAAGATTTGATCGACGCGAATGAAGACCTTACCCGGGCGGAGAAATCCGAGATTTGGCTTTTTCCCGTGGGTCATCGCCTGGGACGTCTCATCTGGATCGTCTTCGGTTTTCTCCTCCCGCCTTTGGGCATTTTCATGTTTTTCGCTTTGGCCAATAAAAAACCCGACATCGGCATAGCGGCCGGTCTGGGTGCCATCATCTGTTTGGTCATTGCGTTCTCCATCCTCGGTTTTGTGGTCTGGTTCGGACTCGATTGAGGCGTATATGTAATACCGCTTTTCGGCATTGACTAATCCTTGTAATAGACAGGACATATGAATGCATCCTTTTCAGATGATTCACTGTTCAGCTTATGGACGAGGATTCCCATTCATCCATGGTCAGGGATACACATCCATTGTATGTCCAAAAGACCGACCGGAAAAAGAGATTGGCCTTCATGTCCGTCCGGAACCGATCCATGATAGATGGATACCGAAAGACACGCACCCACAGGCAAAACGACAGACAGGATGTTGTGGACCACATCCAAGCGGTCGCGAGACTGTCCGCAGAGCTTCTTCTATGCGAGCTATGCACCATCATAAAAGGGGATGCACTTGTTTTTCACAATATTCGCGATCCTGTTTTTGATCAAATTTTTCGGATGGGGATTGGAAAACGCTTCCTGGGAGAAAATCTTCGTGTTTTTGTGGATCGACCTTTTCTTGTGGGCTGTCGGCGGCGTCATCACGGTGATCATCGTCATCCGTTTTGCCATGATTTGACTTCACAAAACAGGGTATCACTTTTCATAAGATAATTTACCAATAACTCTAAACACACTATGGGAGGGAAATATGCTAGGTGCTATCGTCGGCGACATCGTGGGATCGCGTTTCGAGTTTCACAACTATCGGAAAAAGGACTTTGATCTCTTTGTCGACTGGTCCTTTGTCACGGATGACACAATCATGAGCCTTGCCATCGGCAAGGCGATAATGGAAACAGAAAAAGAAATCACTACAAAGACAGAAGCATACTACGAACTCTTGGAAAAGAACACCATTCGGTATATGCGAAAAATCGGGCAGAGATATCCTCACTGTGGCTATGGCGGCAGGTTCTTTCATTGGATGTTCAGCGACGACCCCAGGCCATACAACAGTTTCGGTAACGGGGCCGCGATGCGCGTGAGCCCCGTCGCATGGGTCGCCAAGGACGAGAACGAAGTCAAATTGTTGTCCAAAACAGTGACCGCTATAACCCACAACCACCCCGAAGGCCTCAAAGGAGCCGAAGCGACCGCTTTGGCCATTTTCATGGCCAAGAAAGGGTTTCCCAAACAGGATATAAGTCTCAGAATTCAAAAAGACTATTATGATCTCGGTTTTACCATAGATGAGATCCGAAACAGTTACATCTACAATGAGACATGTCAAGGCACGGTGCCACAAGCCTTGCAGGCCTTCTTGGAATCGACATCGTTCGAAGACGCAATCAGAAACGCCATCTCTATCGGTGGTGACAGCGACACCATGGGTGCCATCACGGGAAGTGTCGCCGAAGCGTATTACGGCGTGCCCAAACATATTGAATCAAAGGCTTTGAGCTATTTGGATGACTACCTCAAATCACTGTATGAACAATGGACGGATTTCCTTGGTGAAAAAGGGTAGGCAATGTGTTTGTGGCAATCAAGAAATGAATGCAATAAAGTGGTGCTGTGATTTTCTAATTGTTTTGCATGTTTCCTCCTTGTTCATGAAATATTTTCGCTATCATGTTCATATAGGCATTTATCAAACTCTATACAATTATGCTACAATACCCATATAAGCCTCGTTTACCACTAGGATAGCGGGATGTGTCTATGAAAAAGGATATCGGCATCGAGCTATCACGTTCGATCAAAGAACGAAAATGGCTCTCCATCGACTACCAGAACCGACAAGGCGAGAAGACACATTACTGGATAGGCATCAAGGATGTCTCTTTGGGAGCGAAAAGACTCAAAGTCGACATGTTCAACGTGGCCTATTATCGCGAAGGAAAGAAAGAAATCATCGAAGCCGACATCTATTTCGAAAACATCCTTTCCGCAATCATTCTCGAGGGCACCCTTTTCAACACCCCCGAGAACCTATACGCCAAAATCGAAGCCAACCTGCATAAACTGGGTTGGCTTCAATATGACGGGTTCGACGAGAACATCCTGACCTATCTGAAGACCTGTGTCCGCTATGATTTCACTCCCTTCGAAGAAGATGAGGGGAAACTCCTGCCGGGTGTCGACATCAAAGTACTGCAAGCAAAAGGCGAACATCGCTTGAACGAAAAAGATTTTGAACATATGCTCTCGCGCACAAACCATGACGCAAAAAGCAAAAGAAAGAAACGCCCGAGCAAGAAGAAGCGCCAGCTCGTCATGAACGATGTATCCATCGCCACACCGCGGGGGCTTTTTGTCGTGGCATATCGCGAGCTCCTCTTCGACATCTCCGAAAAGAAGGTGAAAATCGGGGGCGATGTCCAGTTCAACCATGTCTTCATGGTCAAGGATTTCACCTACAGCTTGAAGAACATGCTTGACATGGATATCGATACGTTCATGCAAGCTTACAAAGAAGACAAGAAGAAAGTCCGCGATGAGATGAGGATGTCCCTGGATATAAAAAGAGGGGAAAGTCTCGATGAGAGACCCTACATCCTCTCTCTCGCCCGAAACATCGCGGTCGACCTTGAAGAAGAGTACGCACGGATCACCGCCTTGCACAAGGAAGACAA
>PWYL01000023.1 GCA_003568315.1 Mollicutes bacterium
AGAAAAGAGGTGTTCAGGAAGTAATATTGTTTAAGAATGTTTTTAATGATTTGTTGAAAAATGGAAAGACAATGACCATTACGCACGCAAAAAATCAAAAATTGGTCACTAATTTTTTTGGAAATTTTCCTTTGCTTACTGAGATTCAGGGGTGTTTCGGGTGTTGCCTTGATGAGCGCATCCCCCCTTTTCTTGGATTTATACTCAGCATTGCAGAAAACAGTCCCCGTACCCCGTGCTGTATTATCCTGCCTGGAGCAAACCGCATTGCTCAGCTGACAGCAGTTATTCTTGCATTGTCAAGGCTTAAGAAAAATTATCGGAAATATCTTGTCAGACATGCAACTGAACGCCTTATACCCGGCCAGAGGGTCAAGGTCCTGCCTGGCGGTCACGTTTTCGAATACATAGGGCTCTGGCCTGGAAACACGGATTTTTTTCAGCTGGCGAGCACCACTGCATCAGCTAAAACACAAGGTACAAGAACCTTTCCTGTAGATCAGATTGTCCGCCTGGAACCTACTAAAAGAAAAGCACCGAAAGGTGGGCTGAAAACCATACTGGAAGATCCTGAACCGGAGTTTATTGATACTTTGACAGGAATAACAAGCTTCGGCAACACTTCAATATACGACAACAATGTGCTCCTTCTCGGGAGCAGGAAAGATTTTTTGAGAATGCTGACTGAGACTTGGCTCTTCAGATATGAAGGCAAATCAGGTTATACTAAGTCAAGTGCATTTCTGCCATGGGGGAGTATTGAACCTGATGGTAGCCTTAAACTGCTCGGGCCAAAACAGGACAGTGGGATTCCTCTTGTTGCTGTTTCTTCATTCTGCGAAAATATTGCAGCAGCATGTGAAAATGCCGAACCTTTCAGCAAAACCGTGATAGCGTGTTCGCCTGCCAGACTGGCCTCCAATCTTCAGTGCTACGACACCATATCAGAATGTCAGAATCTAATTGTAATTTCTGAGAGAAATCATCTTGATGACCTCAGGATTCTTGGAGAAAGAGAATCTCATATCTGGGATATGGAGCCCCGGGAAATTCTTGCAGGTGGTCCGCCCCCTGACAACACGGTAAGGATCAGTTTCGTCGGGAGAGCAATACTTTCAGCTTGCAACAGACAAAACAGAAAGATCAGCTCAAAGTCCTGCGGCAGAGGGCTGCCCGGAGATCTTTCACAATCCATTTACCTACTGTCTCAAAGCAGCGTTCAGAAAGATGCCGGAGACATTGTCGGCGAACTGAAATCCAGGATGTTTGATGTTCTCATGCTGATAAGTGGCTGGCTGATGGAACCTGATGAGGAGGAACTCCAGATCCTTGCCGGAAAGGCTGAACCTTTCAGAGAAGAATTTTCTGCAAGAAGAGCTTTTCTTGAAGATGACGTAAGAACTCAGATATCTGAATGCCTGGGGAAAATATACAGTCTGGTAAATAAAGGTCCGCTGGAATGGAAATTTCCCAAGGGTGAGATAATTCTTAACAGGCTCAGTACCATTCCGGAAGGCATCTGTGCAGCTGCAGCAGCAGGGACAGGCCGGAGCAGGTCAAGCCTTGAAAAGTTCATGGCAGAGTCAGGTTTTCATAATATTCCATGCTATCAGACAGGCAGCATACCGGGCAACAGAGACTTTGATGTTCTGCTGCTCACAACTTGGCCCGGTTCTCACAGACTTTCCGCTCTGTTAAACAGATACAATGTCCGTGAAATATGTCTTGTCGGTTATGAACATGAACTTTTATGGCTCGATTCATTCCTGAAGAAACGGAAGCGAGAGCTTCAGGATGCCTGCCCTGACAGCAAAATCAAAGCTTCACTGACGGGTATCCCGGAAGAACTGTTTTCGAACGATAACCGAACAGATAATTTTGAGCAGACAGGCAATAGACATTCTGATTTTGTCTTCGAGCTGGAAAACAGGTTCCGGGCAAAACGTCCTGTACCAGGAAACACCGGAAGTGGAGAAGAAAAGCGTTCTGCTCTTTTTGTAAGGTTTTATGAACGTCCATGGGCATATCTTACTGAAGGACATAAAGTGCCATGCCTGAATTCTGTTCTGGATCAGGAGAGTGGAGGCAGGTCTCATGTATTCATGAAAAAATCTCATGATATAAGGTCCGGCGACTACCTGATGTTCAGAGAAGGTGGTGAAAGGCATATTATCGAAGGTTTTGCAAGATACATGGCGGGTGAGAACAAATACAACAGACTGCGCAATCAGGCTCTGCTCTGGAAAAAAACCATAGCTGGACTTGGAAAGAATCCGGATGAAGTCAAAAAAAGACTGGCTGAAGCAGGTTTAAAACGTACACTGGCCACAGTGAGAAGCTGGCTGTATCACGACAGCACCATTGGGCCGGGCAGCTTAGATGATCTGAGGCTCATGGCAGAAGCAGCCAGAGACAGAGATCTGGCTGACAACCTTGAAAGCACCTGGAGTTCAATATCAGGAATAAGAAGCCTTCACATGAAGGCAGGTATGGAGCTCACCAGACTGCTCATCAAGCTGGTGAGCAACAGACAGCTTGTGCCGACAGGTTCGGAAATGAATGTCAGCCTGACTATTGGTAATGTCTGGATTGTGCAGGTGGACTTTATAGGAAAAGAGGAAGAACAAGTGCCATCATCACTGGTAAACAGGTTGATGTGGGATGAAGAGCAGTAGAGAAGGCAGAGCAGAATATGGCAAAGATGATCCCCCCATCCATTGACAGCTCAACGCCAAGCAGTGCAGAACGCAGGATATTTAACCTGCTGAAGAATGATCCGGATACCGATGGATGGACAGTCTTGCACTCACTGGGGCTGGCTCACAGACAGGGAAAGCCATACGGAGAAATTGATTTTGTAGTTATTGTACCTGACAAAGGCGTGTTATGTCTGGAAGTAAAGGGGGGAAGAATTTCATGCAGGGATGGCCTGTGGTTTACCCTGGACAGGTTTCATCAGAAATTTGAGCTGAAGAAAAGTCCTTTTCTCCAGGCCAGGGAAGGCATGTTTGCCCTCAGGGATGCAATAAACAGAGAGTTCGGAAAAAGCAGTGATGAGGGACAGTGCCCTTGCGTGTATGGGGTTGTTTTTTCTGATGTTATATGCCCGCCTGTTACTCCTGAATTTGAGAGAGCTGACGTCATTGATTCTGATGATCTGAGAATGCCCATATCTGTATCCATCACCAGAATATTCCAGAACCAGCTTAAATCAAATACTCTCAGAAAGCCTTTATCTTCAACGCTGAGAATAATCAGGACATACTTCAGACCTGATTTTGACCTTGTGATGACCCGCTCCACAATGATACGAAGGACTGAAGAGGAAATTTTCAGACTGACCAGTGAACAGTACAGAAGGCTGGATGAGCTGGAAGAAAATCCCCGGTGTTTTTTTGAAGGTGCAGCTGGTACTGGAAAAACACTTCTTGCCTGTGAGTTTGCCAGACGATCTGCCCTCAAGGGTGATAACGTGCTTTTTCTCTGTTATAATCGTACTCTTGGAGGGTGGCTGAAAACTCGCATGACGGAAATAATCCCCGGCAGGAGCATCAGGGTGGGCAGCTTTTTCCAGGTTTTACGCACTGCAATCCTGGAGTCATATTACTCCCCGGAGTATAAGAAAGCTGAAATCAGTGCAGAGAATAATGGCAATTTTTCGGACAACATTCTTCTGTTTGGACTGATGGCCCTGGAAAATATCGAATCGCCATATGATGCTGTTGTTGTTGATGAGGCGCAGGATCTGATTGGAGAAAACAGTCTGGACATTATTGACCTGTGGCTGAAAGGCGGCCTTGCTGGAGGAAGATGGGCCTTTTTCGGAGATTTTTCCAGACAGCATATTTATGGAGACAGCTCGAGCACTAAGCAGATTATTGAAGATAGAAAGATCAGTTTTGTCAGGGCAAGGTTATCAACAAACTGCAGGAATACAAAACAGATAGCCACTGAAACTGCATATATTTCAGGTTTTGATGATCTGCCATATCATGTAACTGGCAAGGAAGGTCTTCCGGTACAGTATCATTACTGGAAGAGCCTGGATATGCAGGCAATAAGGCTTGAAGAGGTTATCCAGAAGTTGCTGAATGAAGGCGTGGCTCCCGGGGATATTGTTATTCTTGGCATGAAAAGGCTCGAAAACTCGGTACTTTATGACAGGAAATATATATGCGGGTTAAGAATTCTTGATACTTCAAGAAAAAATGATGTTAAAATACCGGGAAACACTCTGGTATATTCCACGGTTCATTCATTCAAGGGGATGGAAAGTCCAGTGGTGCTGTTGATAGATGTAAATTTTGCAGATCACGAAGAACCACAGGCTCTGCTTTATGTGGGAATGTCAAGGGCAAGAAGTCTTCTCTGTGTTTTTTTTGATGAAAAAGTTCGTAAATATGTTCAGCAGAAAGTGCAGATGGCTATTACCAGGGAGTTGAACCAATGAAGAATTCCAGGGAAGTAAGATCTTTTATTGTTGATTTTGTGGCAAAGGAGTTGATAGGTCCTGATCCTCTCCATGCATCTGCTGTTCAGATGAATGGAGAGGAGATTCTGCGGCCTCAGGATCCTCCACGGCACAGATATTCAGCAGGCATACTCTTTCCGCAGAAATCAGTTCGCCAAAGACAGGTTGAAGTGGATGAAAAGGATATATCTCTGGAACCTGATGATATTTCAGATGATGCAGAGCTGCCTGAGGAGGTGGTTGGGGTTATAGATGGAGAAGCTGCAGATGAAGTTGTTCCAGATACTGAACAGGAAGTTAATCTTGCCAATGATTTCCTTCCCAGCGCCATGGGAATAAGCGCATTGTCCATAATGCCCGGAAGTTTCAGAATAAAAATTTCAGCTGCAAGATATGAAAAATCAGAAGTCCCGGGCTGGGCAGGATGGAAACAGAGCAAAAAAGAAGGAGAGAAAAAGCCATGGTTCAGAATTCCTGTTGCCGGGGAAATACTTTTTTCAGGCAGTGATTTAATCGGAAGGGATACTGTCAAAGTTGAAAAACCTCTTCAGATTGATGGCCGGGAAACAGGGCTGACCTTCCATGTTCTGAGTCGGCCTGTCAAAGAAAATAGAAATCTCAGACTGCTCACCTTTACTCTTATCAATAGAAAACAGTCAGATGATTCTCCAAAAAACGAGGACTGCTTTTATCAGTGCATATTCGAGCTGCAGGGGAGTGAAGGAGAAGACTGTTTCCTTCCATACCCTGAAAGACCCTTTACGGACCTTAACAGTGAAGAACTGTCCCTGAGGCTTCTTTACCGTCATTGCCATGTTTATGCTGTTGGCCACGGCTGTTCCCCAGACTGGGAAGAGAGGCTGAACCCCGGGAGGGCAGTAACCCTGCGTGCGGACTTTCTTCCTGCCTATGAAGTGAGACCGGTTCTTCCCAGAGCACTTGAAGATGTAGATCTCAGTCTTTTCAGAATGTCAGAGGACGTTTCCAGTGCAGTAAAAAGCTGCCATGATCTGGCAGATATATATGAAGAGTGGATAAATGATAAAAAAACTGAAATAGATAAAGATATTCATGACATTAGTCTCAGACAGACAGCTGAAAAGCATCTTGACAAATGTACCCAATGTCTCGAAAGATTCAGGTCCGGCATAAAACTTCTCGAGTCTGAGCCGATTGTACAGCAGGCCTTCAGCCTTATGAACAGGGCAATGCTCAGACAGCATATGCACTACAGGATAGCATCATCCCGAGTTCGGGAATGGACGTGGGACGACAATTCCCGGAAACTTGCCAGTGAGCCCTTTCAGCCTCCTGATTATCAGAGAGCAGGACATGGGTGGAGACCATTTCAGCTTGCATTTATCCTCATGAATATTTCTTCCATGTACGATGAAAATGACCCTGAGAGAGAGGTAGTCGACCTGATATGGTTTCCTACAGGTGGTGGCAAGACAGAAGCTTATCTGGGTCTTGCAGCCTTTTCAATATTCCTGCGCAGACTGAAAAACAGTTCTGACGGAGGCACTGCTGTTCTGATGCGCTACACATTGCGCCTGCTGACAACCCAGCAGTTTCAGAGAGCTGCCTCGCTGATATGTGCCTGTGAGGATATTCGCAGAAACAGCTCTGATCTTGGGGATGAGCCATACCGGATCGGTCTGTGGGTTGGAGGAGATGTATCCCCTAATACCCGGGAAGAAGCCGTAAAGGCTCATAACCAGCTGATGCAGGGACAGAGTGAGAATAAGTTTATCCTGCTCAGCTGTCCGTGGTGCGGCATAAGATTTGGCCCTGTGAAGGCAGGAAACAAAACCAAAACACCAGGATACGAAAAGAAGTCCAGGCCAGCTACTATCAGGTTCGTCTGCCCGGACAGAGACTGCACTTTTTCATCGCCTGATGGTCTGCCTGTAGAAGTTGTTGACGGGAACATTTATGACAACCCTCCGACTCTCCTGATTGGCACAGTTGATAAGTTTGCCATGCTTCCATGGAAGCCGGAGGCAAGAACTCTTTTCGGGATTGGCCGGAATTTTTCTCCACCGGAACTGATAATTCAGGATGAACT
>PWYL01000055.1 GCA_003568315.1 Mollicutes bacterium
ATCTCTCAAAGCCATCGCCAGACCCTAGGGACTAAACACTACAAATGGAAAACCAATCAAACGGCTTGAATAGGCCCATTGATTGGTTTTTGTCTATTATAAGTGTGAAAGTCAGGTTATAACACTTTTTTACCGGCTGTCTACATCAGAGACGGAAGGTCCGTAGTTCATCAAGGGCTTCCCGGGCCCTGACCATGACTCGCAGAGCCTCCTTGTAACGGGCGTTCTTCTTGAGCATCTCTTCGAGACGAAGCGCGAAGTGGCCGATATACTCCGCATCACCGCGATCAATAGCGAGGGGCAGACAGATCTCCCGCAGATAACCGGTGAGATCCTTCTCATCCGTGAGGGTGAGACTGTGGAAGAGGGTCTTCTCGAGCAGGGCCTCTTCGCCGGCATGGTGGAAATGTTCCACCGCCATCTTTCGGAACCGGGAATCATCGCGGTGTTTCCGACAAAGGAGCGTGAGGGAACGATAGAACCAGATGTCCCTGTTCGAGGCGTCAAGCCTCTCCTCCAACACCTTCACGGGATTGTTCTCGACATCGAGACAGAGCAATCTCAATGCCTCATGGAAATTCTTCATGGCGGAGGGGATGGAGTCGCGGGGGATACACATGAGCATCTTCTCGGCTTCCGCTTTGTTCTCGCGGGCGAGATGACGGACCATGTGCATCTTCAGACTGAGGATTCTCGCGGTGTGCGGATATTTCGTGAAACCATCGGCCACTTCGCAATAATGGGGGATGCTCGAGACTGCGCGTCCGACGGAGGGTTTCACGAGGAAGGCATAAAAATTCTTGATGATGTCCAGGCGGGGCTCCAGCGTGTTGATATCCTCCATGATATGCAGGAGTTGGAGCGCTTCCCGGTATTGACCAAGGTGATAGTTGTGTGCCACAGCTGCCGTGAGCACCGCCATGGCGGACAAGACGTTGATGTTCCCCACAAGGGGAAGCAAACCCTTGAGTAGCTTCCGAGAACGCTTGAAATCGTTTCTGAGTCGGCTTTCGAAGAGCTCGATGACATCCCGCAACAACCCGCACTCGATGCCGCCGAGCCGTTTGACGAGCTGTTCCAGATATTCGGGATCATCGTTGTAATAGGCCTTGATGGCTTCTTTGAGGACGTTTTCATCCTCGTCGAGTATCGAGTAGGCGTTCAAATCGACACCGATCCGGTCGGACATGTCCCGGAGTATGGCGTCACTCGGTTCCGTCCTGTTGTTCTCGATCTTGGAGTAGTAGCTGACACTGCAGACGCCCTGGGAAGCTTTCTCTTGTGTGAGGTCCAGTTCGAGCCGTTTCTTCTTCAGGGTGTCGCCGATGTGACCGGAGAAATCTTGCAACTTGCGTTTGTACTGTCTGTCGAGTTGTTGTTTTAAACGTTGGTGGTTCATGTTGGGGTTCTCTCCTTGTTCTTTTGTAATCGTGTTGCCCATAAAACATTCTACACTGAAAATCTCATATCGGGGGTTGAGAAAATTCATCGGGAATCTCCCCCGTAACATTTTCATCTTGGAATCGGTGCATGTTATACTGGAATTGTCCGAAAGGGGCGATAAGCATGTCGAAAAGAGATTCGCAGGACCATAAGCGGAAAACGCCGAAACACGACCTGAAAAACATGAATTTCTACATTCCCTTTGTCGGTCTCTTCCTATATTTCGTCTGGCGGCAGAACCATCACGACCACCCGGACCAGGCCGACATCGGTTGGGGAAGGGTGATCCTCATGAGTGTCGTCATTCCCCTCGCCGTCACTCTCGCATTCCTCTTCCTCGCCGTCGCCGCGGCATCCGCGGTTGGCGGGACATGATGAAAACGCCGTTTCCGGGCCTCGAGCCGGAAACGGCGTTTCACTTTCAAGGCCGTATATCAGGGTAACGACAGAACTCTTTCAGGATGCAGGCGTCGCATTCGGGTCTTCTCGCCGTGCAGCGATAGCGTCCGAAGTGGATCATCCTGTGATGCAATGTCGACCAACTCTCTTCGGGGAAGGCCGCCATGAGTCTCTTTTCGACGATAAGCGCAGAATCCTCCCAATCGGCGAGACGAAGGCGTTTCGCCACTCGTGCGACATGTGTGTCCACAGCGATCCTATGTTCTTTGAACCATACGCTCAAGACGACATTCGCCGTCTTCCTGCCCACACCCGGCAGACTTTCCAGATCCTTTTGATCGGCGGGGACATTTCCGCCGAAACGTGTGGAAAGGATCCGGGCCGTCTCTTTGATGTGTCTGGCTTTGTTGCGGTAGAGGCCGATGGAACGGATCCGCTTTTCAATCTCGGCAAGAGGAGCGTCACAAAAGGCTTCAACCGTCGGAAAGTCGCGAAAGAGAGCGGGCGTCACCCGGTTCACGGATTCATCGGTCGTTTGCGCACTGAGCATCACCGCCACGAGAAGTTCGAAGGCGTCTTTGTGGGCGAGTGTGGTGGCCGCTTCGGGATAGAGGCCTTCGAGGCGGTTGAGGATTCCTGCTATTCTTCCCATAGCTTGTGGAAATCCTTCAAGGCCGCTTTGTTTTTGCGGGGCTTATTGGCGGGAAGGTCCTTGACGGCGGAAAGCAGTATGCGGTCGATGGATTTCACAGAAAGCCTGTTTTGTGCCAGTGCGGTGTTCGCGGCTTCGCGGATCATCTTCTCGGAATAGCCCTCTTCATGGACCCATTGTTTCACCAGTTCGAAATCGAGTGACGAGAGGGGTTTTTCCAACACTTCCTCGAGATGGGAGACGATGCGGCCCAAGACGTTCTCGTCTTCTTTCTCGAATTTTTTCTTCAAGTGATTCGCGACCTTCGCGAGGATGTAGTCGACATTGAAGGTCTCCATCTCTTTGCCGTCTTCGCGTTTGACAAGGGTTATGGTGAGATAGCCCTTGTTCATGAGGTCGTTCAAGAGTTCTTCGGTCTCACGGGCGGACAAGGAAAGCATATTCGCGAACTTCTCGGCCTTGATGACCCGCTTTCTCTCCTCGAGGAGGCTGTTCAGCTTGATGAGTGCGACGGCCTCCTTCTCGCCGAGGCCGAGCTTGTGATAATAGCGGAGCACCAAGGCGTCATAATCCAGCACGCCATCGTCGATGAGGCGGCGGAGGAAAGCTTTCATGTGCTTTCACTCCCGTCTTTTTTCTTCTTGCCGGCGAGTTTTTCCAACGCGGCCGCGGCCGCGTTCTGTTCGGCCTGTTTTTTGTTCCTGCCTTCTCCTTCGCCCATGAGAATCTCGTCCATATAGACCCGGATGGTGAATCTCTTCTTGTGGGAAGGTCCTTCTTCGGAGACGATCCGATAATCCAGTTCACGACGGTCGGACTGGACGAGTTCCTGAAGATGGCTCTTGAAATCGATGAATCCGTCCCCCTCGTCCTTCTCGATGAGCGGGAAGACGACCTTCGCGGCGATATGTTCCACCTTGTCGAGGCCGCCGTCGAGATAGGCGGCGCCGACAAGCGCCTCGAAAGCGTCGGCCAAGAGCGCACTCCTTTGGCGGCCACCACTTTTTTCTTCACCGTGTCCCAAGCGGAGAGAGGTCCCCAAATCACACGCTTTGGCATACTCGGCAAGGGCCGTTTCACAGACATAGCGGGCGCGCAACTTGGTCAGACCACCCTCGCGCAACTCGTTGTCGAGTCCATAGAGATATTCGCTCACGACGACATCCAGCACGGCATCGCCCAAGAACTCGAGTCGCTCGTTAGAGGAGACATCATGTTCGTTGGCATAAGACGAGTGGGTGAGTGCGGTCCGCAATAGTTCCGGGTCGCGAAAATCGATATCGAAAAAAGTGAGCAGCCGTTCCACGTCATTCCGCCCCGCTTTCGATGATTCTTCCGACCTTGGCGACCACGTCCTGGCGGACGATTTCGGCGGCTTGGCGGATGGCGTTGGCGAAACCTTCGCTGAGGGAGGATCCCTGGGCTTTGATCACGACGCCGCGGAGACCATAGATCATCGCCCCCCCGATTTCGGCGGGGTCGAGACGCTTCTTGAAACGCTTGAGATTCCGATAGACCAAAAGCACACCGAGTTTGCCCAAGAGACCGCGCGTCAATTCCTCGCGGAGAATGACACCCATGCCTTGGGCGGTTCCTTCGATGGTCTTCATGACGATGTTGGCGGTGAAACCGTCGCTGATCAACACGTCACAGGGCGGATTGAGGACTTCTTTGGGTTCCACATTGCCGTAAAAGCGGATATGTTCGTCCTTGCGGAACAGTTCTTCCGCCTCATTGTCCAAGGGGCGTCCCTTGCCTTCTTCGGTGCCGATGTTGATGAGGCCGACGGTGGCCTCTTTCTTCCCGAGAATCTCTTCGGCATAGATGCTTGCGAAATAGGCCTGTTGGACCATGAATTCGGGACGGATCTCGATGTTGCCGCCGGCATCGAGCAGAATCATCTCCCCCTTCACGGTGGGAATGACGGGAGCGATGGCCGTCCTTTTCATGCCCTTCATGCGGCCGACGAGCATGTGGGCGCCGGCGATGAGGGCCTGCGTGGCTCCGCTCGAGACGATGGCGTCGTTCTCCTCTTTGCGGACACTCGAAAGGCTCACGGCCATCGAACTTTTCCGGTTGGAACGGATGGCGCCGATGGGGTCTTTCTCGCCCATGTCGATGACCCCTTCCGTCGGCACGATGCGGATTCTCGTCTCGTCGGTGAGATGGCGCTTGATCGCCTCCTCGTCACCATAGAGCGTGATTTCGATATCGGGGATCCTCGCGACGGCGAGCATGGCTCCCTTGACTTGTTCTTCCGGTGCGTGATCGCCACCCATGGCGTCAACGGCGATTTTGATCATTCCGAACACCCCTTTCTTCTATCATGACCATTATAGCATAATGACCCGTTCACAGGGAGTAGTCCGCGTACTCTTCGAGTTCCTTCTCGATAGCCGCGACATAGTCCTCATAAGAGCTTTTTCTGCCCTTGTCGGCATCGGCGAGGATGGCTTTTGCATCGTCGCGGGCGATCTTCATGATGGGCAAATCCTCTTCGACATCGGCGTGGACGAAGCGGAGTCGCCCGCTCTGATAGGTGCCCATGAAGTCCCCGAAGCCCCTTCTTTTCATGTCGTATTCGCTGATGGCGAACCCGTCGGCGCTTCCTTGGAGGAAAGCGAGCCGCTGCCGCACCTCTTCGTCTCCTTCATAGAGAAACACGGCCCTACCCGGAAGATCTCTCCTGCCGACCCTTCCGCGCAGCTGGTGCAGTTGCGCGAGACCGAGTCGCTCGGCATGGTGCACGACGATGAGGGTCGCCCGGGGGACGTCCATCCCGACCTCGACGATAGTCGTCGCGACCAGAATGTCGATCATCCCCTCATGAAAAGCTTCCATGACGCTCTCCTTCTCCTCGGGAGGGCGTCTCCCGTGCAAGAGCCCGACACGGGCTTTTGGGTGTCTATGACGGATGGATCTTTCGATGTCGGCGATGCTTCTTCTGTTTTTTTTTCCGCCTTCGATGGTGGGAGAGATGATGTAGGTCTGTTCCCCTCTTTGGAGGGTCTTTTCAATGAAGCCATGGACTCGCGCTTCGTCTGTTTCGGAAAGGATTGTCGTCTCCACCGTCTTGGCGCTGTTGGGCATCTCATCGATGGTCGTGATGTCCATGTCGCCAAAAAGTGTCATGGCCAAGGTGCGGGGAATCGGCGTCGCACTCAGATAGAGTACGTCGGGTTTTTCCCCTTTTCGGCTCAAGGCTCCCCGCTGCAAGACACCGAACCGGTGCTGTTCGTCTGTGACGACGAAACCGAGGCGGCGATAGGCGGTATTGCGGCTGAAGAGCACATGGGTGCCGATGACGAAATGGATGCTCCCCTCCAAAAGACCCTTCTCGATCGCTTCCCTCTCTTCTTTCGGCGTCGTGCTCGTCAAGAGGGCGAGTTCATACGGCGTGTGTGCGAAGAGGGCTTGCGCCGTCTTGAAATGCTGGCGGGCGAGAATTTCCGTCGGTGCGAGGAAAGCGGCCTGATGATCGTCATCGATCGCGGCGAAAGCGCTCACCATGGCGACGACGGTCTTTCCGCTCCCGGTATCCCCCTGCAACATCCTCCGCATGGCCTTGTCGGAGGCGATGTCGGATAGTATTTCCCCAAGCGCCCTCTTCTGTGATGCGGTGAGCGAGAAGGGGAGGTTTTTTGTGAAAGCGCGGATTTCTTCTTCAAAGAAGGGTTTCGCCAAGCCTTGTGCTTCCATGTGGCGCTTGCGCAAGAGGCGCACCTTGAGCTGGTAGTCGAGGAACTCCTCGTATTTGAGACGGCGGCGGATTTGATGGAGCGCACGGGGCGAAGGGGGCGCATGGGCCCAATCGAGAAGTCTCTTCTTGTCGATGAGGCGATAGCGTTCCCGCAAGGGCTTGGGAAGACGGTCGGAAAGAGAGTCCGCAAGGAGCGTGAAGGCTTCGCGGGCGAGTTTGGCGAAAGTGGTGTCCCGGATCCCTTCGACATTGTAGACGGGGAGGATCCCCTCGCGGAAGTTCTCGCGCAAAAACACCTTCTGGGCGGTAAAACTCTTATGCTCGGAAGAAATACGCCCGTGGAGGACGATGTGTATTCCGGGATGGAGCGTCTTTTTCAGATAATGTTGGTTGAACACGCTCACAGTGAAGGTTTGCCCTCCCACATCGGCAAGGAAGGTGAGTCTTGAGAGGCTCTTGCGGATAAAAAACACCTTGGGCTCGCTCGTGACACGCCCCGGGAGGTGGACCGTTTCTCCTTTTTCAGCCTCTTCAAGGTCGGTCAACCTTCTTTGGACATAGCGTTCCGGAAGCCGCGAAAGAAGGTCGATTGGTGTACGGATACCTTGTCGGGCGAGGGTTTGCGCCCGTTTTTCCCCGATGCCTCTGATGTCTTTGAGTTCCATACCATCACCAAATCCATTATAGCACGCCAAAAGAAAAGGCCGAGGATTTTCCCCGGCCCGAAAGTCATTCGACAGCGAAAAGGTAGTCGTAGATCTCTTGTGCTCCCTCGACGATGTCAATCTCGATCTCGGGGTGTTTTTCACCGATGTAAGTGTTCAAGGCGTCGACTTCTTCCTTGTCGACATTCTTGCCGTGCATGATGGTGATGATTTCGCTCTCTTCGTCGATCATGCGGTCGACGAGGTCCTTGATTGTGGCCAGGCGTTCCTTCTTGGCGGTGACGATGTCACCGTCGAGAAGGCCGATGTAGTCGTCCTTCTTGATTTCGAGTCCGTTCACCTTTGAGTCGCGTACCGCATAGGTCACCTCGCCGCTTTTCACGTGGTCGATGAGTTCCTTCATCTCTTCAACGGTCTCTTCGACGTCCTGATTGGCGTCGAACATGGTGAGGGAAGCGTAGCCTTGGGGAATCGTCTTTGCGGGCAAAACGACGATGTTCCTGTCGTCGATTGCCGCCGCGGCGTGTTCGGCCGAGAGGAAGACGTTCTTGTTGTTGGGGATGATGAGGATGTTCGTCGCGTTCACCTGTTCGACAGCGTCGACGAAATCCTGGGTTGCCGGGTTCATCGTCTGACCGCCGTCGATGACATGGTCGACACCCATCTCGAGGAACATCTCTTTGAGACCTTCTCCGTTCACGACCGTGATGATGCCGTATTTTTTCGGCGGAGTCTTCTTCTTTTCAAACTCCTTCGCTTCGTGTTCATGACCGCAGTCGTCATGGCGGCCATGAGCGTTGGGCGAATGCAAAAGGGTCTCCGTGTGTTGCATGTCCATGTTCTCGATTTTCAGATTGGCGAATTCACCATAGATCTGGGCGATGTTCAAGGCGTCGCCGGGTTTTTCCGTGTGGACGTGCACTTTGCAGATCTCATCGTCGGCGACAACCACGATGGAATCGCCGAGCCGTTTGAGTTGTTTGGTGAGTTTATCCTTGTTGAAGTTCTTGTCGGGGTTCAACTGGATGATGAACTCGGTGCAATAGCCGAATTCCTCGGCCTCTTCCGCGCCATCAGTTCTCCGGCGGCGGCGTCTGGGCTCCTTCTCGGTCTCATAGACTTCGCCCTCGAGGGCGGCCAACATGCCTTCGACGATATAGACGAGACCGGCCGCGCCGCTGTCGACGACACCGGACTCCTTGAGTACCGGAAGGAGGTCCGGGGTGCGTTCGAGGCTCTCTTTCGCTTCCGTGAGATACACATGTAAAACATCGAGGATCTCCGTCTCATCGTCGGTCGATTCGTCCACCTTGTCGGCGGCTTCTCTCGCGACGGTGAGAATCGTGCCCTCGACGGGGTTGATCACGGCTCCGTAGGCTTGTTTCACACCTTGTTTCAAACCTTCGACAAAATGGACGGCCGAGGCGGTCGTGAGCTTTGTGAACGCTTTGGCGAAACCGCTGAAAAGTTGCGACAATATGACGCCCGAGTTGCCGCGGGCTCCCATGAGGAGTCCGCGGGAAAGCGCCTTGCCCACTTTTTCGATCGATTCGTCCTCCAGCTCTTCGATGGCCCTGACACCGGACATCATCGTCGATTGCATGTTGCTGCCCGTATCGCCGTCGGGAACGGGGAATACGTTCAGATCATTTATCTCTTGGAAATGTTTTTTCAGTTTGAGACTGCCGTTCTTTATGATCAGTCTGAACAAGTTGCCGTCGATTTCCATTGGGTTCATAGACACATCCTCCGAATGATTTGGTAGGCCTCCTGGGAGGGCGGAAAGTTTGATAACCATAGCATTATAAGGCTTTTTCATTGTATCATACGCCCTATGTATTTGCAACACAACCCTCCGTGATGCGGGAAAGAGGGAACTACAGAAAAAAACCTTGATTTTTTCCAACTTTGTGATAGAATATGTAGGGCTTGAAGCAGAACCCACCATGAATGGAGGATTCTCATGGCCAAACAATGTTACGTCACCGGCAAGAAGAACATGTCCGGCAACCGTCGCTCCTTCTCGTTGGCGGCGAGCCGGAGAAAATGGAAAGCGAATCTCCAAAAAGTGCGAATCGAAGAAAACGGCGAAAAGAAAACGGTCTACGTTTCCGCCAGGGCGCTCAAGAAAGGAAACATCAAGCGCGTCTGAGGAAACACGCCGAATCCCCATGCCCACTGACTGAGCCGATTGGATTCAATCGGCTTTTCTTATGTAAAAAACCGAACTCTCTCCTTCTTTTTTGGCACCGCCTGACGGCGGTGTTTTTTTATTTCAATCGTTGGCCGCGATCACAAGGAGCCTTCCTTCACGGAAACGCACGACACCTTCGCCCTCGTTGGAAATGCAGAGAGGATCTTCCACCGCGAGATCGTAATCTTTCAGTTCGTAAGCGAAGCCCTCAAGGTCGAGTCCGTGCACCTTTTCCACGGCGAAAAACGAGACGAAATCGTAGTCGTGCAGGATTTTGTGTTCCCCCGGACGAAGCATCCGCATGAGCTGGTTGTCGGTGACGAAAGTCACATCGCCCCGACGCAAAAAGAGGATGTTTCCGTATGTGTGGTCGAGACGGCGGCCGATGCCGCCATAGACCGTGACCCTCTTCGCACCTCGGTCGAAGGCTTCCTCGATGGCGATGTCCGTGTCCGTTTTCGCTTTCGCCTCGGCAAACACCTTGACAACGGGGGTGTTCTTCTTGATGTGGTCGAATTCGGAATTGGTGACGCTGTCGAAATCTCCGACGGCGACATCGAGTCGCAAGCCCTTCTCGAGAGCGTGGAAAGCGCCTTTGTCGACACCGATCAGGAGTTCGCCCTCTTCTTTTTGATAATGTCTTTCGAGCGTGTAGTTGATGGGAGCGGCGAAGATCTTGGCCTTCATGACCGTACCTCCGTGATCCTGCTTTCGCGGTTCTTTGAGCGAAAGATGAAAGAGCCCGCGACCAAAACATCGGCGCCCGCCTCCTTACAAAGCCTCGCGGTCTCTTTGTTGATGCCGCCGTCGACGACGATGTCGTAGTCGTATCCGCGCTTCTCTTTCCATTCTTTCAACTCACGGATTTTCGGCAAGCTTTCATGCATGAAGGATTGACCCCCGAACCCGGGCTCGACGCTCATCACGAGGACGAGGTCTATCTTGGCAAGATAGGGATGGAGATCGGCCACGGGCGTCTTCGGTTTCAAGGATAGCCCCGCTTTGACTCCCTTTCCATGCAGGGTGTCGATGGCACGGAAGACATCGTCGACAGCTTCGATGTGGAAGGTGATGTGGTCGCTGCCGGCATCGATGAAAGCGTCGAAATACGCTTCGGGATTCGCGAGCATGAGATGGGTGTCGAAGATTTGCTTGGAATGGGGGCGCATGGCTTTCACCACGGCCGGGCCGATGGTGAGGTTCGGAACGAAATGACCGTCCATGATGTCGATATGGAGCCATTCCGCGGCTTTCACGGTATCGATTTCCTCCTTCAAACGGCTGAAATCGGCCGACAGGATGCTGGGTGCGACGCGCATGGTCATACCTCCTCAGTAGCGTTTCGGTCGTTCGATGATTTCTTCCACGATGCGGCGATAGTTCTCATAGCGGCGCTTCGGGACCTCTCCCCCGGCAACGGCCTTTTTCACGGCACATCCCGGTTCCTCCATGTGTGTGCAGCCCCGGAACCGGCAGTTGTGGGAAATGTCGAAAAGGTCGGGATAGTGATGGGAGACCTCTTCCGGCTCGAGATCGGGAAGGTCGAGTTTCGAAAAGCCCGGTGTATCCGCCACAAGGCCTTCGCCCATGCTCACGAGTTCCACATGCCGCGTGGTGTGCCGTCCCCGGCCCAGAGCTTTCGAGATGTCCCCGACCTTCAAGGAGAGCGAAGAGTCCAAGACGTTGAGGATGCTCGATTTGCCGGTGCCGGTCTGTCCGGCGAAGACGGAGACCTTCCCGGCAAGGAGTGCATCTAGTCGGTCGAGGCCTTCTTTCGTCTTGGCGGAAAGGAAAAGGACATGATAGAAGGTTTCATAATAGGCGAGTTCCTTTTCCAATTTCTCGCGTTCGGCGTCTTGAAGAAGGTCGACCTTGTTCACAACGATGATAGGCTCGATGCCTTCGGCCTCGATCATGAGCAAGAAACGATCAAGCAGAAAGGAGCTGAAGGGGGGCTCTTTGGCGGAATTCACAAGAATGGCCCTTTCGACATTGGCGATGGGCGGACGGTCGAGATCGCTTGTGCGCTCTTCGATGTCGGTGATGGAATGTTCGTCGAGATAGGCGACATCCCCCACTTTCGGAGAAATCTTCCTGTGACGGAACTTTCCTCGCGGTTTCAGTTCGTGCCGCTTTCCTTCTTCATCCAAGACGGTGTAGACACCGCCGATGAGTTTCACGATTCGTCCTTTCCGCATGGTTCCTCCTATTCCTGATAGATGGCCAAAGCGTCTTTCAGACTCATTTTGTCGATTTTCCTTTTGGCCGACATTGTCCCAAGGAACAACGTCGCCAAAAAGAGAGCGAAATAGATGAGAACTTGCACCGGTGTGATGGCGAGGGGTACCATGAATTCGTACATCTCGGCCATCCAGCGGCGGGTGAAAGCGAAAGCCAGCAAAGCGACGGGGATACCCACCACGAAACATAAGAGCGCAGCTTTCACATAGCCCCCGAGAAGAATCTTTCGGATGATGCTATTATCATAGCCCAAAACCTTGAACATCGCAAGCGGATAGTAATGGTCCTCGACGAGCATCACTGTGAGAAGATAGACCACGACCAGCGCGATAAAAAGCGCACTTGCGACAAGAACCCGAAAGAACACGTTGAAGATCTCGTGCGTGTCCCTGAGCTGCTCGACGATGTCGTCTGTGAAGACGAGGAGGGCATAGTCAACTTCGGGACTCTCGGAGAGATAGACGACATTATAGGCGGAAGGATCGGTGAAGAGCCATTCGGCCACGACCTCCCGGGTGGCGAAAACATGGCTTCCGGCATAGATGTCGGCCACCCCCGTAATTTCCATCTCGAGGTTGTCTCCGGCCAAGGTGACCTCGACAGTGTCACCTTCGCGAAGACCGCTCAGATCGCTGAATCCCCGACTGATGACGAGTCCTTCCGCAAGCGATCCCGTCAGATCGCGGCCGCGGGAGTCTTTCAAAGGATGGAGCGTCTGTCCCTCGGAAAGGGCGACGAGGGAGGCGTTGGTCTCATTTACACGAACGGAGAGTTCTAGGACCTTTTCTCCTTCCGCGGGCTCATCGAAAGTGATATCCTCCGTATAGGCCTTCACTTCGATTCCGGTCCCGCCGTAATACTCGGGAAGCGTCCGTTCGAGCATGTCATGCATGCCGAAACTGAAGAAGCCGGCGAAAAGGGCGCCGAAAAGACCCACGACAAAGACCGCGAACTTGCCCGGACGCCGCTTGATGAAGGCGATCTGCATGCGGACGAGGAAGGAAAGACGCCAAGAACCGATCCGGAAACGCTTCAAGCCGCCTTTGGCCCATTCAGTCAAAGCGGGATGGATGAGCGCGACGGGACGTTTCCCGAGCAGACGTTTCATCACAACAAAAGACAAGCCCAGAAGCAGGGTCAAAGGCAAAGCGAGCGCGATCACGAGCGTCACGACACGGAAGCGGATCTTTCCTTCCGGCAGAAGGTAGAAATCACGGAAAATATCCTGCATGGGATGGGCGGCGAACTGCCCCGCCAGAAAGCCCAAAAGGAGGAAAAGAAGCGCGAAGATGCCGATGAGTGCCAAAAAGGGGAATATCAAGGCGTTATCGGGCACACCGAGCGCTTTGAGCACGCCGAAAGGCCGACTGTTCGCCCGGAGTGTCTTCAAAAGCGAGAGCACGATGATGAGAAGACCCAAAAGCGCGATGAAAGCCGCGACGATGAGCGCGAAAGCGTGTCCCCCTTCGATTTCCGCATAGATGGCACCGCTGCGCATGTTGTTTTCGGTGAGCGTGAGGTTTTCCAAAAACGGCGCCGTGAGAAACGCGGCTTGATCGAACATGCCTTCGAGCTCGCTCGCGCTCACTTCTTCCAAGACGCCGGCAAAATAGGCCCTTTTCGGGGCGTCGAACATCGCGAAATCCTCATCGGACATCAAAGCGAGCGTCTGCTTGGTGCTGTCGAAAAGGAAGGGATGGTCGAAGACGGGCAGGTTGTAGTCGGGAAAGAGGACGAAGCCCGTCACGATGAAGGTTTCGCCTTGGACGACGAATTCGTCCTCGAGAGCGATGTCGTTGGCGCGGGCATAATTTCCAAGGATGGCGATCTCACCGGAAGAGAGAGGCTTGTTTCCTTCTTCGATGTGGCTCTTGTTGATGGAATCAGCGTCGTTCAGGATGCGCATCCGGTGGTTGCCATCATCGCGGAAAAGCGGGATGTCCATGAAGAGTCTCGCCTCGAGACTGACACCCGTGAAGACTTGAATCAAGGTCTCCTTTCGAGAGGAGAGAATGTCTTCATGACAAGAGGAATCCGCGCTCGAAAGCGCCGAGAGGGTCTCTGTCGTCTGTAGTCCGCACACATCGCGGACATGTTCTTTTTCCGACGCTGTCAAGCGGTCGGAGACCTCGATGGAGAAGTCCTCCTGGTTGGTCTCTTCGAAATAGGCCTCGCTCGCATCCCGGATGGCCGCGATGCTTTCGGCCATGGTCGTGTAGACGAAACCGCTCGCAAAAAGGAGCACCCCGAGGAGGAGAAACGAGAGCCACCGTTTCTTCATGAACCGCCAAGCGTGGAGGAAATGGATCCTAATGCCAGTGGATCTCATCGGGAGACACCCTCTTGTCGTTTTGGTGATCGGCGACGATCTCGCCCGAGGTCAACGTGACCACCCTGTCGGCGATGGAAGCGATCGCTTTGTTGTGGGTGACGAGAACGATCGTCGTCCGCAAGTCCGCATGGATGTTCGCCAGAAGCTTCAGCACTTCCTTGCCGGTCTTTTCGTCGAGTGAACCCGTCGGCTCGTCGCAAAAGAGGATCTTCGGTTTCTTGACGAGCGCTCGGGCGATGGCGACGCGCTGTTGTTCGCCGCCGGAGAGCTCAAAGGGGTATTTGTCCGCATGCTCTTCCAAGAGGACCATGCGGAGGGCTTCAAGGGGAGAATGGGCGTCTTTCGCGCCATAAGCCCCCGTCTCGACATTCTCGGCCACGGTGAGTGTCGAGAGGAGGTAGTATTGCTGGAAGATGAAGCCGAGGTTGTCGCGGCGGAAAGCGAGCAGTCCCTTCTCGGAGCGGCTCGCGATGTCCTTTCCACCGATGGAAATCTCGCCCGCGCTCACGGAATCGAGTCCGCCCATGACGTTCAAGAGTGTGCTTTTCCCGCTCCCCGAAGGCCCCAAGACGACGACGAACTCGCCCGAGGGAATCTCGAGGTCGACCCCCCTCAGGGCGGCCACTTCCACTTTCGTCTGCATGAAGGTCTTTTCGACATTTTTCAAGCTGATATCCATACACGATTCCTCACAATCTAGGTCCCGATTTCACGGAAACGTCCTTCGAGGATGGAGTAGAGATACCCCTTCGGTCTCTCACCGAGCATCCCCTCGAGGATGTCCGCATATCTATTCACTTGTTCGTCGTAAGCTTCCTTGTCGATGTTTTCCAATTTATAGTCGATGATGACGTATCCTTCTTCGGTCTCCAAAAGGAGGTCCACATAGCCCGATGTCTCTTGGGAATCATCCGCAAGATGGAGCGGGTATTCCTTGAAGGCCCGCTTGATTCTCAAAGTTGATAGGAGCGGATGGCGCAAGAATGTCTCGAGATGTTTTTTCGTGTCCGCATCATGGGCGAGTTGGTCGATCTCCTTATCGGCATCGGCGGTGAAGTCGATGTCTTCGAATAGCCCGTGAATCCTCTCTCCCTCTTCAAGCGCCGAAAGACGTCGCTCGTCGAGGAGTTCTCGCACGCCTTCGCTCGGCTTCCTTTGGGTGATTTCCTCCTTTGCCTCCAAAAAGGGCGCATAGGCTTTCTTTGCAGAATCCAAAGCGGGCAGTCCTCTTCTCGGCCGCTCCAAAGACGGGACCACACCGATATGCTCGAAATCCACCCTTCGGATGCATCCGGCAACATCGCTCTTCACGGCTTGGAAGATATCGCTGAAAGAGTTGAAGTTGCGACGGGTGAAACGCTCGATACGGCCCGAAGCGTCCCGGGCGAAAGGCACATCTTTTTCGGGATCGTTTCCCGCGATGACCGTGAGATTCTCTTTCGCCCGCGTCATGGCCACATAGAGGAGCCGGAGACGTTCGCTCACTTCGGCCTCCCTCTCTTTGGTCCGTTTCAGATCGAAAGCGAGGAACTTGTCCAAGCCTTCAAAGAGATGGGGGATGAGAAAGCCCAGTTCCCTGTCGAATTCAAAGTTTCTCAAAGAAGAGAAACGGAAACGGCGATAGGTGTGGGGGATGTATACGTTGGAAAACTGCAGCCCTTTCGACTTGTGCATGGTGAGAAGATGCACTTTGTCCGGGGAGAAGGGTTTTTGGATGAAGAACTCCTTGTCGAGACCGGCCTCTTGCAAGGCGTCGAAATAGGCGATGAAGTCTTGGATGTCGTCCCCTTTGTCGGCGCGTTCATAGGCCACCGCGAGTAGGTGGTCGAGACGGTTCTTGGCGGCCTCGGTATTTTCGATGCGGACGAGCCGCCGATAGAAGGAAAGTGCCTCCAAGACATCATGGATCGCTTCGGGAAGCGGCTGGATGTGGATCTTTCCGGCAAGGTCGAAAAAGCTTTGGAAGAAATCACGGAAAGGCTCTTGGACATGTCTTTCTTTGAAAGTCTCTTCTTTCAGAAGATGATCCGGGAACAAAGCGTATTGCGAGGCGATTGTTTCGTCGGAAAAATCGAAGAGGAAAGAACGGGTGACGCTCATGAAGGCGTGGCGGAACTTGTCCGCATAGACATTTTCATCGCGCAGGGAGAGGGCGAGTGTCAAGGCCTGTTTCAGCACGGCGACTTCTTCATGGGCGATGAAAGAGGGGTTCTTGTGGACGGAGAGGGGGATGCCGAGATGTTCGAAGACGGCTAGAAAATCGTCATAACGGGTCGCGGTCTCGGTGAGGATGGCGAAATCGCCGTAGCGGACGGGGCGAAGGGAGTCATCCTCGACGACTTTCTCTTCGGCTTCGATCCTTTGTTGGATGTCTTGGGCGAGGAAGATGATTTCCGCGACGGCCCGGTCGTTCTCTTCAAAGAACTCCTTGTGGTCTTGAAGGTCATAGATGGCGAGGTCGAGTCCGTAACGGCTGTTCTCATCGGCAAGTCGCAAGTAGCTTTCATTTCCCGCCTGCAAAGACTGGTCGGCATCATAGTCGATGCCGCCAATGCGTTCGTCCATGAGGGCGGAAAAGACCTTGTTCACACTTTCAAGCAGAACTTTACGGGAACGGAAGTTCTCGTTCAGAGAGATGGCGAGTCCGCCTTTCTTCAGGCGGTAGTCGTGATATTTCGCGCTGAAGATCGAAGGGTCGGCGTCGCGGAAGCGATAGATCGACTGCTTGACATCGCCGACCATGTAGAGGTTGTCGGAAGTGAGGAGACTGAGCAGTGCCTCCTGCATGGCGTTCGTGTCCTGGTACTCGTCGACCATGATCTCATGGATCCTTTCTTTCAAGGCGGAGAGCACATCCGGGTTCTCTTCAAGAATCGCCATCACGAGCCGGACGATGGTGGCGTAATCGAAACTCTCCTCTTCCAGTTGTCTTTCCATGTGACGTTCATCGAAACGAGAAAGCAGTCTCGTAAGAACCGCGGTGTGGTCTTTTGTCGCGAAGAACGCCCGGCGGTGTTCGGTCTTGTCTTTCTTCGTCCACTCCTTGACATCCTGCAACAACGCCCGCAAATCGTCCATGTGCTGTTTCAGGATGTCTATCTCTCCTTCGTGCGGTGTGTCTTTCAGCTTTTGGGAGATACCCTGTCTCGAGGGGAGTTTCAAATCCCCACGAAGAAGGGTGTGGATAGTCTCATAATCAAAAGCTTCCAGCAAATCTTGCAGGGATGCGCGGACATCTGCGCAAAAACGGACAGATTCTTCGCTAAGACGTTCTTCTTCCATTCTTTCGAGTTTTTCGACGAGGAGCCGGACAAGGTCTATGGCCTGTTCTTCATACATGGAAAAAAGAGCCGCGAAACGTTCTTCGGTGAAACTGTCGGGACCCAAGGAAGAAACAAGTTCTTCGCGGTCGGGGTGGATGGAGAGGGCGTCATGGAAAAAGACGAGTTGACGTTGCAAAGCGGAATCGTCCTTGTTGGCGAAGGTGGAGACATAATCGAGAAATTCCGCTTCTTTTTCTTTGAAGGCCTCGGCGAGAATTTCGTCGGCGATCTCTTCCTTCAGGATCGTCTGCAGGGCTTCGTCGGCCACATGGAGATCGCGGGAGAGATTCTGCAGATATCCGTATTTTTTGAGCAAAAACAGGCAAAAACTGTCGAACGTGCGAATATGGGCGGAATCGAGGCCTTCGAGAGCCTTCTTCAATGCGGGGTCTTGGGCAGCTTTCTTGACGATGTTGTCCCGGATCCGCTCTTTCATCTCCATGGCGGCTTTGTTCGTGAAAGTGAGGATGACGAGACTCTCGATGGGAACTCCCGCTTCCAATTTCGCATTGACACGCTCGGTGAGGACCGCCGTTTTTCCGCTGCCGGCGCCGGCGGAGACGAGAAGATTCCTGCCCGAGGTCTCGATAGCTTTCTTCTGGGAGGGAGTGAAACGGATGGCCATCACGCATCACCCCTTTCTTTTTTGAGTCTTGGGAAGATGTCGGCGGGCTTCGCTTTGCTCACGGTCTCATAGTCGCGATTCCGCTTGTGGCAGACATCCGCATAATCACAGTATTCGCAAGAGATCTGTGTGCCGTTTCTTTCTTTCTTCGGTCGGACGGGAAACTCTCCCCGGCCGATGGCGCTTATGGCTTTTTCGATGAGCTCATCGGTATGTTCAAGGAGGCGTTCGAGGTCTTCTTCGTCGTATTTTTTCACGTTTTTGTAGAAAGCGCCGTCATTTGTGAATCTGAGACCCTTGATGAAAGAATCCACTTCGGCCCGGGGATCGAAGCGTTGGACGGCGTCTTTTTCTTCCAGCGTGAAACCGTCGAATCGGAAGAACTCGTCTGTCAGTTGTTCGTAGCTCTTCTTCTCATCACGATTCAAAGGCCGCAAATACGTCCTTTGTTCATAGAAACCCGCGAAGCGCGCTTGTGGATTCTTTTCACGGAAAAGGAGCATGTAGACGAGGAGCTGCGCTTTGATGCCGTGAAGGGCCAAAGCGAGATCGAAGGTGGGCTCACCGCTCTTGTAGTCGACGAGGACATGGTCGTCGCCGTCTTTGAAGACGCGGTCGATGACGCCTTTCAAGATGGCTTTGGGAGGATCGCCGTAGGGTTTTTCGTGGCTTTCTTCGGATTCATGGACAAAGAATCCCGTGCGTGCGAGTTGTTCGCGCAGGTGTGTGTGCGCGATACGGACCGCCTCTTTCGCTTTCTCGATGAAATAGGTCGCGCGCGCATCTTGAGCTTCAGAGAAATGCTTTTTCGCGGCATCTTCCAAGAAGGTGTCGGGAAGGGTCTCTTCGAGAAGCCCTGCCTCCAACACGTCGTGGATGAAACTCCCTAAGACCATGCTTTGGTTCTTTTCCACCTTGTCGACCGCGAGGACATGGTCGAGATAGAAACGGAAAGGACACTCGAAATAGTCGGAAAGCCGTGTATAGGAGATATGCAGGGGAAAGGTCAAAAACTTCGCCAACGTCTCTTCGGCGATACCGCGAAAACGGTTGTCGAAAGTGTCGAATTCTTTTTGGAAAGCGCCAAGTCCTTTTTGGAGATCCTCTGTCTTTATGCCGTAGGTCATGTATTCATCATGGAGCGCCTTGACAAAAAGCGCGTCGGCCGTCTCGCTGTATGTGCGCATCTCAAAGGGGTGGGGCTCTTTTTCCGTCCAGCCAATCTCATCTTCGAGCTCTTTGAGGAAATGGCTTTCGCTGAAGTGTTCGTCAAGGCTTTGGGTGGAGACATGCATATGGACGCTTTGCAAGGAGGAAAGCACCGAGCGGATCTCCTTCTTTTTTAGCTTGTTCATTTCTGCGGAAGAAGGAAGGCCGATCTCTTCCTTGTCTTCGGTTTCGAGGATCTCGTCGTCTTCGGCAAGAGCGGGGAAATGCCCTTCATGCAGTCCGACGACATAAGCGTGGGTCCTCTCTTTCGTGTCGATGGTGGAAAAGGTCTCGAGACATACGGCGTCGGCGAGTCTCTTCTTGGTCGCAACCTTTCTTTGCAAGATGTGTGTCAGGGCGTCTTTCACCATGGGGAGAGGATGGTCGGTCCCGATAAAGCCGTTCAAGATGGTGACGAGCTTTTCGCGGATGCTGTTCTCTTCCGGTGTGATTGGATTGGAAAAAGCCTCCTTCAGAGCTTTATCGAAGGATTCGCGCACACTGCCTCCCGGAGTGAGAGCGGTTAGGAATCTCTGCACGGAAGGATATTCGTGGAGAGGTCTTTTTGAGAGATTCTGCATGGGGATGCCGAATTGCGGGAATATCCGCCGGATGAGCGGAGTGTAGGCTCTGTGAGCGTTCAAGACGGCTATCTTTCTCAAGGGGACGCCTTCATCGTGTGCCCTGCGGATCGAGGTCGCCACTTCGACAATCTCTTCTTCGAGGGTCGAGAAACGTTTTCGTACCACTTCCTCGGGCGGATGTTCACTTGCTTCTGCGTCGATGGTGCGAAGCCCGAAGGGACGGAGTTTTTCCAAAGCGTGCGGAAACAGCGGATCGAAGAATTCGCCATATACAACGGGTGCATATTCGGAGAAGAACGATTCGAACCGGGGGAAGGACTTGATGGCTCCTTTTTCCAGGAGGTGTCGCTTCAAATCGCGCAAAAGCTTGGGAAAGACGCGTCCATAGGCGGCGTTCTCATCGACAAGGCGAAGATGGCCGAGTAGAAACGCCACGACGGAAGGATCTTTTCCGAGGAAGCGGGCGCTCTCTAAGAGCGCGCTTTCTTCCATACGGAAAAAGACCTTCTCGTAAAGGTCCTCCTTGTTCAAAAAGCGTAAGGGCCGGAGAATGCCCTCCTCGTTCATCCGCTTCAAAATGCGCTTTTTCTCTTCGTTTCCCGTGATGATGACAAGCGGGCGGGAAGCGTCCCGTATCAATCCGATGATTCCCATGGCATCTTCCTTTTCAGAGATTGTCGCACTCTTCCTTGATGCGGAGTTGCCCGCAAGCGGCATCGATGTCGGCCCCGAGCTCGCGACGCGAAGTCGCGCGGATCCCTTGCGATACCAGCCGGTCGTAGAAACGGGCGTGCTGTTTTTCTTCGGAGCCTTTATAGTCGAGTTCCGCCACCTCGTTGAAGGGGATGAGATTGACATAGCAGAGCGTGTCCTTCAAGAGTCCCACCAAACGGTCGGCATCATGCAGACTGTCGTTCACACCGGCGATCAAGAGATACTCGAAAGTGACCCGGCGGTTCGTCTTCTCGATATAGGTTTGGAGGCTCTCCATAAGGCGCTTGATGGGGTATTTCCGGTTGATGGGCATGAGCGAGGTACGGGTCTTGTCGTCGGCCGCATGCAGACTCACGGCGAGATTCACCTGTTTTTGCAAGTCGGCGAAAGCGAGGATGCCCGGTACGAGGCCCGCGGTGGAGACGGTGATCTTGCGTGCGCCAATTTCCATGCCGTAGGGGCTGTTGATGATGTCGATGAAACGCATGACATTGTCGAAATTGTCGAAAGGCTCACCCGTGCCCATGATGACGACATGACTCACGCGCACGTCTTCACGCGCTTCGATGGCGACAATCTGCAAGACCATCTCGGCCGGTGTGAGGTCGCGGACCTTCTCGAAGAGCCCCGATGCGCAAAAAGCGCAGCCGAGGTTGCAACCGACCTGGCTCGTGACACAGATGGTCTTGCCGTAGTCTTGTTCCATGAGGACGGTCTCGATGAGATGGCCGTCCGGAAGGGCGAGGAGATATTTCTTCGTCCCGTCCTTGGAGACATGGCGCTCGCTTATCGGAAGATGACGGATGACGTAGTTTTCAGAAAGATGCTCGCGCAAGGCCTTGCTCGTATCGGTGTATTGGGCGAAGTCGTATACTTTCTTCTTGTAGAGCCAAGTGAAGACCTGTTTGGCGTTGAAGGGCTTGAAGCCTTTTTCCACGAGGTCTTCACAGAGACTCGCAACGGTCTCTCCATAGAGGTTTTTCATGGTATCACCGTCTCAATTATATCATAGCGGGAAGGCTCAGACCATGAAAAAAGCGGCGGGAATCCCGCCGCTTTCCGTCATTTCTCGATGAGTTTCCGTGCATCTTCGCATTCGTAGCCGAAGGCGTCGGCCACGGCTTTGTAGACCACATGGCCGTCCATCACGTTCAAGCCCTTGCAAAGCGCCGCATCTTCGAGACATGCGCGTTTGTGACCCTTGTTGGCGATATCGAGGGCATAGGGGATGGTGGCGTTCGTGAGGGCGAACGTCGAGGTGCGCGGTACGGCACCGGGCATGTTGGCGACACTGTAATGCATGACGCCGTGTTTCTCGAACACGGGGTTGTCGTGTGTCGTGATGCGGTCGATGGTCTCGACGGAGCCGCCCTGGTCGATGGAGATGTCGACGATGACGCTGCCTTTCGGCATCTTCTTGACCATGTCCTCGGTGACGATCTTGGCCGCTTTGGCTCCCGGGATGAGAATGGTGCTGACGAGCGCGTCGGCATCTTGGATGGACTTCTCGATATTCAAGGGGTTCGATTTGAGAACGGTGACCTCCTTGTCGAAAATGTGGTCGAGATAGCGCATCCGATCCTCGTCGATCTCGATGATGGTCACACGAGCGCCGAGACCGATGGCCATCTTCGCTGCACTGATGCCGGCGGTACCGCCGCCGAGCACGACGACATGGCCCCGTTGCACGCCGGGGACGCCGGAAAGCAGGACTCCGCGACCGTCGCGGTGTTTTTCGAGTTGCGTCGCGGCGACGATGGTTCCGCGTCGGCCGGCGACTTCGCTCATCGGCCGGAGCAAGGGGAGTTCCCTTCCCACTTGTACCGTCTCATAAGCGATGGCCGTGCATCTCGATTTCACGAGCTCCTTCGTGAGCTTTTCTTCCGCGGCGAGATGGAGATAGGTGAAGATGACAAGGTCCTCACGGAAGAACTTGTACTCCGGGGGAAGCGGCTCCTTGACCTTGATCACCATTTCTTGGCTCCAAGCCTCTTCGGCCGTATCGACGAGCTTCGCTCCCGCTTCGGCGAACTCTTCGTCTTTGATGCCCGAGCCGAGTCCCGCGGTCTTTTGGACGAACACGTCATGGCCGCCCTTTTTGAGAAGACTCACCCCCGCCGGGGTGATTCCCACACGGTTCTCGTTGTTTTTGATTTCCTTGGGAACACCGATTTTCATATGAACCCTCCTGTAAGTGTTTTCATAATCCATACGGTATAATTGTAACAAACACCCCGTAACTATACAACCGTCAGTACGCAAAAAATGTAAGGGCTTTACTCCGGATGGAGCCCATATCCTGTTTTCCACGAAAAAAGGGTCGCAAAAATCCGCGACCCTTTGTTTGACAATCATCTCTGGATGGCGCCGTGTTCTTCTTCTAAAGCCTTGACGATCTCTTGCACGAGCTTGTCGGTCGTGTCGGCCTGGAGCGTCTTTTCCGCATCCTCGAAACGGAGGCGGAAAGCGAGGGACTTCTTGCCTTTCGGAAGCTTATCCCCTTCGTAGAGGTCGAAGACGTGGATGGCGGCGAGCATCTCCCCCGCGCATTCGCGAGCCGTCCTTTTGATGGCTTCGGCATTGATCGACTCATCGACGAGCAAAGCGATATCCCTTTGCATGCCCGGGTGTTTCGGCACGGGCGTGTAGGCACTCCTTTCCCTTCCAAGCTCATATGCCTTCTCGAGATCGATCTCGGCCAGATGGACGTCTTTCAGATCGTGTGCATCGGCGTATTCGGGATGCACCTTGCCGATGTGGCCGATTTCTTCTCCTTGCGCTTTGATAATTGCGCATTGATGGGGGTGGTAGTTCCCGATCGTGGTGGAAGTGAAAATCAAGGGGCTGAAGCGGAGCGCATCCGCCAAAGACTCGATTATGCCCTTCAGGGTGAAAAAGCTCGTCGGTGCGTGTTTTTGCCAGCGATGCGTCCGGTAGGACCCGCACATGAGGATGCCGAGCATCTCCGTTTCCCCTTCTTCTTCATAACACTTGCCGATCTCATAGATATGGATCGCTTCGGTCTTCCGCGCCCGGTTGTGGGCGGCCACATCGAAAAGACCGTGCAACGGTGTGAGCACGAGCGTCTGATGGGCGCGGCTCAAAGGCTTGGAAAGCGAGACGGGTTCTTTCTCTTTGTCCTTGGCGAGATCATACACCCGCTCTTTCTCGCGGAGGGCGTAGGTCATGGTCTCATCGAAGCCGAGGTCGGCGAGGATGTGTCTTGTGCGACGCTTGAAGCGCTGATAGTCCGTGAGTCCGCCCCGGGAGACGGTCGTGGGGAGTGTCGCGGGGAGGATGTTGTAGTCGGAAAGGCGGCCGATCTCCTCGATGAGGTCCTGATAGGTGTTGATGTCTTGACGGCGGGAAGGTGGGTCGACAACGAAAATACCGTCCTTCTCTTCGAAGGGGAAGGAAAGCCTTTGGAGAACGTCCTGCACATGTGCGGTGTCGAAATCGCTTCCGAGGACCCGGTTCAGTTTTTCGAGGGAGAGTTCAATCGGGGACCGTTTATTCTCGTGATTATCGAAGTACTTGATACCGTCGCGGATGCTCGTGCTCGCATAGACCGCGAGCAATGCCGCCGCCCGGTCCAAGGCGTAGCGGGTCATGGCGGGATCGATCCCCCGTTCGAAGCGGAGCGAGGATTCGCTTTTCAGACCGAGCCTTCCCGAAGTCCTCCGGATCCGGCGGGGATCGAAGGCGGCGCTTTCGAGAAGGATGGAAGTCGTCTCTTCGGTCACTTCGGTCTCGGCCCCGCCCATGACGCCCCCGAGGGCGATGGGCTCTTTCCCGTTCGTGATGAGGATGTCGCCTTCTTCGAGTTTGCGCTCTTCATCATCGAGGGTCGTGAAAGTCTCGCCCTTCTTCGCTTCGCGGACGAGCACCCTCTCTTCGCCCACTTTGTCGTAGTCGAAAGCGTGCAAGGGCTGACCGGTCTCCAACATCACATAGTTCGTGATGTCGACGACGTTGTTGATGGGGCGGATGCCGGCGGCGATGAGACGTGAGCGCATCCAGCGGGGGCTCTCGCCGATTGTCACATCGTCCAGCACGCGGCCGTAATAGCTCTTGCAGGCTTTGGTCTCGGTCTCTATGGTGAGGGGGTTTTCCATTTTGGCGGTGACGATCTTCGGTTTCGGGATTTTCACATCGCGATTGAATATCGCCGCGACATCGTGGGCGACGCCGATCATGGAGAGGAGGTCGGCGCGGTTCGGTGTGATATCGAGATCGAGCACCGTGTCGTTGAAAAAGAGATAGGCCATGGCGTCCTCCCCCGCGGGGGCCGTGTGGTGGAGGACGTGGATACCGTCTTCATGGTGGTATTTGTAGTCGATGCCGAGTTCCGTGAGGGAGGCGATCATGCCTTCGGAGACGACACCCCGGATCTCTGTCTTTTCGATTCTCAATCCGTGGGCGAGTGTTGCGCCGGGGAGGGCCACGGCGACTTTCTGTCCTTGACGGACGTTCGGGGCGCCGCAGATGATGGTGAGTCTTTTCTTTTTCACATCGACTTCGCAGACGACGAGTTTGTCCGCCTTCTCATGGGGTGAAACGGAAAGCACCTCGCCGATGACGAGATTCTCTCCTTGTGCGAGCGGGAACACCCCTTCGACCTCTTGGGACCGTAAAGTCAGACTTTCGGCGAGCTCTTCGGGGGTGATGCCGTCTAGGGAAACATAGTTTTTCAACCAGGAACAAGACACTCTCATGGGGATTCCTCCTTTCGTCCTCTCACGCTTTGAACTGCCTCAAAAAGCGCAGATCGTTGGTATAGAAGTTGCGGATGTCCTCGATGCCGTAACGGAGCATGGCGATCCGCTCGATGCCCACGCCGAAAGCGAACCCTTGGTATTTTTCCGGGTCATAGCCGCTCGCGGCAAGCACATAGTCGTTCACCATGCCGGCGCCGAGAATCTCGATGTAGCCGGTATTCTTGCAGATGTTGCAGCCTTCGCCCGCACAATTCGCACACGAGACATCCACTTCGGCGGAAGGCTCGGTGAAGGGGAAATAGGAAGGGCGGAGACGGATTTTCCGCTCGGGACCGAACATGGCTTTCGCCAAGACGAGAAGCGTCCCCTTGAGGTCGGCCATGGTGGTCGACTCATCGACGACCAATCCCTCGATCTGGTAGAACTGGTGGCTGTGGGTCGCATCGTCGTCATCCCGTCTGTAGGCCTTGCCCGGACAGATCATCTTTACCGGTTTCTTGCCGCCATATTCCAACATCGTCCTGACCTGCACCGGAGAGGTGTGGGTGCGAAGAAGCGTCTCTTCGGTGATGTAGAGGCTGTCCTGCATGTCTCTTGCGGGATGGTCCTTGGGCAGGTTCAGTTTCTCGAAATTCATCTCGTCGGTCTCGATTTCGGGTCCTTCCTCGATGGTGTAACCCATGCCGATGAAAAGGTCCTCGACCTCTTCGACGATCTGGTTGATGATGTGGCGGGAGCCCACCCGGAAATCCGGGGCGTCCAAGGTCACATCGACGCGTTCCTTGGCGAGTTTTTTCTCGATGGAGCGTCTTTTCAAGAACGCCTGTCTTTTTTCGATGAGACTCGCGAAGCGTTCTTTGCCCTCGTTCACGGCCTGACCGAAGGCGGGACGTTTTTCTTTGGGTAAATCACGCATGTGTTTCATGAAGGAGGAAATCTCCGCCTTCTTGCCGAGGTATCTCGACTTGACGTTCAAGAGTTCCGCCTGGGTCTTTACCTTCTCAAGCTCTTTTTCCAGTTCCTCTTCGAGTTCGTCGATGCGTTTTTTCACATCCATCACTATCACTCCTTGAAATAAAAAACGTCCTTGAAAGGGTTCAAGGACGATATACACCGCGGTACCACCTTGGTTCGTAATGCGCTCGAAGGCTCTAACGCGGCCAAGCGGGCGGGATTAGCGCCACTCGGGGGCTGAAACCTTCCTTGCGGGGGACCGGACCGTTTCCAGCCGCGACGGCCCTCTCTGGCGGGCCCTTCAAGGAGGCATGTGCCCCTTCTACGTGTTAGGCTCATTATACGGGAAGCCGCCCCCTTTTGCAAGAGGCGACGAAAGAAGGGCGCGCCCGCGCCCTTCTTCATCCGGTGAGTTCGAGGAACGTACGGATCTCTTCTTCGATGACATCGAGGGAACGTTGCCAGAAATCTTTCTTTTCCACATCGATACCGACCAGGGCGGCGACATCCTCGACATCCATCGCTCCGGTCTTTTGTAGAAGCGTGTCGATCTCTTCCGTGAAGGCTGCGCCTTTCTCTTCGAAAAGCGCATAGATCCCTTTCGCGAAGAGGAGCCCGAAGGCGTAGGGGAAATTGTAGAAACTCAAAGAGCCGCTGTAGTAATGGCCCTTGTTCACCCACATGTAGGGATGGAGGGTGTCGGGATCCAATCCTTCGCCGTAGGCTTCCTTCTGGGCTTCCAGCATGAACTGTTTGATCTTCTCGACAGAAAGCGGGGTCTCTTTCCTCGTCTCGAAGACCCTTTTTTCAAAGAGGAAGCGGCTCATGATATCGACGATGACCTGGGTGGAGCCCATGAGGGACTGTTCTAAGAGGAAAATCTTCTCCTCTTCTTTCGCATCCCGTATCGCTCTTCTTTTGACGATCGTCTCACAGAGTGTCGAGGCGGTCTCGGCGAGAGGCATCGTGTAACGGGAGTTGAGAATGTCCTCTTGGAAGATCTGTTCACCGTGATAGGCATGACCGAGTTCATGCGCGAGGGTGATGACATTCGAAAAAGAGCCCGTGAAATTCGTGAGGATGCGGCTTTCGCCGATAGGGTGGATGTTCATGCAGAAGGCGCCGCCGCGCTTGCCCTTCCGCGGGGTGAAATCGATCCATTCCTCTTCCTTCGCCCTTTTTGCGAGTTTTGCGAGGCGTTCACCATAAGAATGGAAGTTGTCAATCACATAGTCCATGGCCTCATCTTCGCCGAAAGTGCGTTCACTCTTGCCCAAGGGAGCGAAGAGGTCGTAGAAGGGGAGTCCCCCTTCGTGACCGAGAAGCTTCGCTTTTTGGCGGAGATATTTGTGAAACATGGGCAAGCGTTCTTTCATCGCGGACATGAGCGCCTCAAGGGTCTCCATCCTCATCCTGGAATTATGGACGGCTTCATGGAGGGGACTCTCGAAGCCTCTTTTCTTCGTGAGTTCGTTCACTTCGCCCTTGATGCTGTTCAAAGCGAAAGCGACGGACTTCTCGATTTTTTTGTAGGCTTCCATCTCCGCTTCGAAAGCCTTCTTTCGGACTTGGGCGTCCCTTGAGTGGGCTTTGTTGCGGATGGCGGGAAGGGTCGTCTTCTCCCCTTCGTACTCGACTTCGAGGGTGCTTGTGAGAAGACTCTGCAGTTGTCCCCAGGCGTTCGAGCCCGTCTGGCTCAACTTGGCCACGAGTTCCTCTTCTTTGTCGCCGAGGAGATACTTGGCGTTCTCCCTCAGCCGCAAAAGATGATAGCGGTAATCGGAAAGCGAAGGTTCCGCCGCGAGTTCTTTCTCGAAATCCTCCACTTCGAGGAGCCATTTCGAGAAGCCGGTGGAAAAGGTCGTCGTCTCCGCCGAGAGGGAGCGGAGGCGGTTCGCCCATTTGTTCGATTCTTCGTCCTCGGCATCGGTCGCGATCCGCAAGTTCACATAGGCGAAATGTTTGAGAAAGTCGCTCCGAAGTCTTCTTGCCAGTGAAAGATAGGATTCCACCGTCTCCTTGAACGGGGCGTTCGGGCCCAAAGACTGTACGAAGCTTTTCGTGTCCTCGATGAGCGATCCAAGACCTTCCACCCCTTTTGGGAATGAATCGTCATACCCTGCGAAAAGCGTATCCAGTTTCCATGTTCTCATGAAGATTCCTCCTTGTCGTCTCTTAGATATCTAACCAAAGGAAAAGCCCCCGGACGGGGGGTCACCTTCTTTGGGAGCTGATGATCGCGAGAAGACGCAGCAGCTCGACATAGAGCCAAAGCAGGGTGATGATGAAGGAAAGCGCGAGCGGCCACTCATACTGGCGGTCGGCACCGGCCTGGACCGTCTTTTGGATATCGTCGAAATCGATGACGAGATAGAGGGAGGCCACGATCACGCTGATGACGACAATCGCCGTGTACATCAACATCATGCCCTCGACACCGAAAATCTGCGGTACAAACAAGAACAGGGGGATCATGATGAGACCCGAAAGCAGAAGGCCGATGAGCGCTACGAACATCACTTTCCTAAAGCGGCTCGTGACCCGGATGATGCCGCTACGATAAAGGAAAAGCATCGCCAGGGCCACACCGATCGTCGCCATGACGGCCGTCGGCACGATGCCGTCACCGAAAGCGATGGTGTAGATTCCGGAGATGACACCGAGAAATACGCCCTGACAGATAGCATAGATGATGGAAAAGAAGGGCGCGAGATTCAGACTCCGCATGGCCACGATCACCGAGATGAGACCGATGATGGGTGCCAAAAGGAAGAACCAAAGGCCGCCGACGATTTCGCCCCGTTGCACAACGCCCGTGTAGGAAAAAGCGCCGATGGCGACCACGAATGTCAAAAGGATCCCGCATCGGAAAAGCACCCCGCCGTAGGTCGCGGGCGTGGCGCTTTCGCCGGCATGATGTTTCTCGATACTCCGCATGAGGGGATTCGAGCCCATGCGGCCGAATCCTCTTCTTGTAGTCGTTCTATGCATCATGTCAATCACACTCCTCGAAGTCCATTATACGTAAATTTCCACAAATTTCCAGACCTTTTTGTGAATCACAAATCGAAGAGGCTCACCTGCGGTGTGGTGGGCAAATCACCGAGGGCGTCGAGGCCCTTCAGACGGTCGAAAAGCGTCTCCGAAAGGAGGGTCCGCTCTTTCAGATCCTCGTGCGAAGAGAACACCTTCTCCTCTCTTGCCTTCACAATCGAGCGGGCGACTTTCTCCCCGAGCCCGTCCAAAGCGATGAAAGGCATGCGGAGGCTTTCGTTGTCTTTTGCGATGAGGAAGTCCGTGGCCGCCGATTCGGTGATGGAAAGCGGTGCGAAACGGAAACCGCGCCGCACCATCTCCAAGGCGACTTCGAGCACGGTATAGAGTCTCTTTTCGGGGTCCGTCGCCCGGATGCCCTTCTCGTCGATCTCTTTCATGCGCCTTTCAATCGCCTGCTCGCCGCCGACCATGGCCACGAGGTCGAAATAGTTGGCGCGCTTCGAGAAATAGGCGGCATAGAAATGGATGGGCCTGTGCAATTTGAACCAGGCGATGCGCAAGGCCATCATGACATAGGCTGTCGCATGGGCTTTGGGGAACATGTATTTGATCTGGCCCGCGCTCCAGATGTACCAATCGGGGATGTTGTAGGAACGCATGATTTTTTTATACTCTTCCCATTTGCGGATGTCTTTCGCGGCTTTGCCCTTGCGGATGAACTCGCTGATTTCGAAGGCCGTTTCGCTCGGGATGCCGCTTTGGATGAGATAGACCATGATGTCGTCCCGGCAGCCGATGACGTCTTTGAAGGGGATCTTGCCGTATTTGGTCTTGCCCGTGACGAGTTTCTCGGCGTTGTTCAACCAGACGTCGGTGCCGTGCGAAAGGCCCGATATCTTGACGATGTCGGCGAAAGAATCGGGGCGCGATTCTTTGAGCATCCCCCGCACGAAGGGGGTTCCCATCTCGGGGATGCCGTAGCTTGCGACCTCGCTATGGATGTCGGAGGGCTTCAGACCGATGACTTCCGTGCCCGAAAGGAGCTTATAGACCTTGGCGTCGTCAATCGGGATGTCACGGGCGTCCTTGAAGGGGAAGTTGATCGGGTCCTCCTTGACATAGTCCATGAGCTGGCGGATCATCGTCGGGTCGTCGTGTCCGAGAACATCCAGCTTGAAGAGGTTGTCCTCGAAAGAATGGTAGTCGAAATGGGTGGTCTGCCAGGATTTCGTGGTGTCATCCCCCGGATACTGCACCGGGGTGACGTCATAGATCTCCTTGTAGCTCGGGACAACGACGACACCGCCCGGGTGCTGTCCCGTCGAGCGTTTGACACCGGTGATCCGTTGCGCCCGCCGTTCGATCTCCGCCTTGCGGATGGTGAGGTTCTTCTTCTCGGCATACCCTTTGACATAGCCGAAGGCGGTCCGCTCGGCCACGGTGGAGATGGTCCCGGCCCGGTAAGCGCGGTCCTTGCCGAAGAGGTCGCGGATGTATTCGTGGACCGTTGCCTGATAATCGCCCGAGAAGTTGAGGTCGATGTCGGGGACCTTGTCCCCCTTGAAACCGAGGAAGGTCTCGAAGGGGATGTCGTGGCCGTCCCGACGTAAAGTGTGGCCGCATTCGGGGCAACTGATCCCTCGCAAGTCGAAGCCGCTGTCCACATCATCGAGAAGGCTCTGCAAGCCCTTCTCGCTCTCTTTGACACCGTACCGTCTCTTTTCCTCGGCGGTCATCTTGAAGGAGGAGAATTTGCATTCGGGACAGGCGTAATGAGGGGGCAAGGGATTGACTTCGGTGATGTCCATGAGGGTCGCGACGAGGCTGGAGCCCACGCTGCCGCGCGAGCCGACGAGATAGCCCTCGTCCAACGACTTCTTGACGAGAAGATGACTGATATAATAGACGGTCGAGAACTTGTTCTTGGTGATGCTTTCCATCTCTTTTTCCAGCCTTTCGGCCACAATCGGAGGTAGGGGGTCGCCATAGAGTTCTTTGGATCTCTTCTCGACCATGTCCTTCATCTTCGTCTCGATCGAGGGAACGCCCCGGAGCGAGAGGAAGTCGTCGGTCGGGGTGTAGAGCTCGTCGGTGAACGCTTCGAAAGCGGTGATGGATGCCGCGATGTCAGCGGGGTTCGCGATGACGGCCTCTTCAGCCTTCTTCTCGCCGAGGAAGGCGAAAGACGAAAGCATCTCTTCGGTTGTGCGGAAGTATTGCGCAGGGATCTTGTCGTAGCGGGCGAGACTGTGATAGCCGCCGCCGACGATGGGAGTGCGGACATAGATGTCGCGGTAGCGTACCGAGGATTCTTCGATGTGGTGGGCGTCGCTCACCGCGCATACGGGAGTGTCCGTCTTCTCTCCGACAGTGACGATGCGTTTTATCGCTTTTTCCACCCGTTTCTTCGCATCCTCCATATCGCTTTCGCGATGGACGTGGTCTTCCGGCGGAGTGATTTCCAGATAATCGAAAAATCCCGCTTTCTTCTCCAATGTCTCCATATCGAGATTCATGGCCGTCTCGAAGAAGTCGGAGTTCATGCAGCCGCTCCCGACAAGAAGGCCGTTGCGGTGTTTTTCGAGGACTCTTCGCGGCAGTTTGGGCCCTTTTTGGAAATGCTTGGTGTTGGTGAGGCTCACAAGTTTGTAGAGGTTCTTCAACCCTTCCCTGTTCGTGGCGAGGACACTCACATGGCCCGCTTGGGCATGGCGGAAGGAATCAACGCGAGCCACCTTCTTGGCGAGGTTCTTCAAATCGTCGAAGGTCCTCACGCCCTCTTTGTCGAGGTCGGCGAGCATGGAAAGGAAGATGTCGGTCGTCGCCCGCGTGTCGTATTCGGCACGGTGGTGCCTTGTGAGTTCGACCTTGAAATGTTTGGCTACGGCTTTCAGGTTGAAACGCTTGAGTTTGTCGCCATAGAGCTGTCGGGCGATTTCCAGGGTATCGATGACGGGATAGGGCCCATCATGGAGTTGGAGCCGTTTCAAATTCTCTTCGATATGCGCCATGTCGAAAGAGGCGTTGTGGGCTACGAGGATGGTCCCTTGGAAAAAAGTCTTGAATTCGGGAAGCACCTCGTCGATGGTCTTGGCCGCTTTGACATCGCGGTCACTGATGCCGGTGAGTTCTTTGGTGAAGGATGACAAGGGCTCTTCAGGATTGACGAAAGCATCGAACCTGTCGACGACCTGGTGGCCTTTGATTTTCAAGGCGGAAATCTCGATGATCTTGTCTTCTTGGGCGGAAAGGCCTGTCGTCTCGATGTCGAAGACGGTATAGACAGCATCGCGCAAGGAGCCTTCGTATTCACCCGTCGCGGCCTCGGTCTCTTTTTCGTCGACCACGGACAGTTCGACGCCGTATATCGGTTTGACGCCTTCCTTCTTCGCGGCCTTCGCGAATTCGGGGAAGGCCTGCACACCGTCGTGGTCGGTGACGGCCAGGGCTTCATGGCCGAAGGCGGCCGCCGCGGCGACATAGTCCTCGACGGCATCGATGCCGTCGAGTGTCGACATCTTCGTATGGAGGTGCAGTTCGACGCGTTTCTTCGCCGCCTCGTCCTTCCTCGTCTGCAGGGGGACGGGACGGTTCGTCCTCTCGACGATATGGACGATGAGGACGACCTCGTCGTTGAAATCGTCATGTTTGGCGCTGCCCTTGGCGCGCATTTTCATACCGGGAACGGTCTTGGAGAGATAGAGGTCCTCTTCTTTGCCTTTCACGAACTTCTTCACATAGAGGGAGTCGTTCTCGCTCGAGAGGATGAAAGTGTAGAGCACAGTCTCTTTTTTGATGGGGCGCCTGTCGACGGAATGGATGATCCCCTCGATGGCGAACTCGGCGGATTGATGGGCGGAACGGTATTCGAGGAGGTCATCCTCGTTGACGGGAACGGAAGGGATCTCGTGGGTCACCTTCTTGATGCGGCGGTCATAGAAATATTCGAAATGGAGCCGCTCTTCTTCCTCTTCTTGGGCGTGCTCTTCCTCTTCGGCCTCTTCGGCGGCACGTTCGATTTGGGAGGCGATGGTTTCTGCCTCTTCACAGAACTCTACGTCCAGTTTGGCGTCGAAGCCGAAATCGAGGAGCATCTTCTCGACCTCGACGAGGAGTTCGCGGACATAGTCGCCGTCTTTGGGGCAACGCAAGGAAAGACGGTTTTCTTCCCTTTCCACCTCGAAGCCCCGCATCGCTTCAAAACGGGGTTTTTTCGCTATCAAGCGTTCAAGGGCGAAATCATAGTAGTCCTTGAGGAGAGAGGGGTCGGGATTCTCGTATTCGATGCTATAGGTTACCGTGTCACAAGTGTCCAAAAAGGAGGAAAGACTCTCCAAGCGGGTGATGAAACGCTTGAATAGTCCGACCTCCAGGGGTTTTTCCAATTCAATGGCAAAAGACCAGGAATTCCTGGCCTCGTCAACTTCCAACTCGATGAGTCTGCCTTCGAAAGGGGGAGTGTTCCCCTCCTGAAGGTCCAAGAGTTTCACCAGTGTCTGGAACGCTTTTTTCATGAGGTTCATCACTCCGGTTTCCACCCTGATTATAGCACACGGTACGAAAAAAAAAGTAGATGCGATCTACTTTTTCATTATTCGAACTCGATGTCGATCTTGCCTTCGCGGATCTCTTCCAACGCGATGCCGACGGGTTTCACGCATTTCGCCTCGATGGTCGTGTCTTCCTTCTCGCGGATAATCTTCGCCCGCATGGCGGCGGTGTAGGCCAGTTTGTATTTGGAATCGATCCGTTTCAGAAGTTCGTCAATGGACGGATAGCGGAGACCTTCGACATTCTTCTCACTCATTCTCATCAACTCCCAAAAGTTCTTTGTATTTATGGATGGCGCGTTCGGTGCGTGCGTGTTCGGCGCGGATGATGGCCAAGACCCGGTCGGCGGCGTTCGTGACCTCGTCGTTGACGACGATGTAGTCGTACTTGTGGGCGAGGGGAAATTCGCGTTCGGCCTTGTCCATGCGTTTCTGGATGGTGTCCCCGGATTCGGTGCCGCGGCGGAGGAGCCGTCTGTAGAGGGCTTCGCGGTTCGGGGGGGCGATGAAGATGAAGACGCCGTCCTTCGCTTTTTCCCTGACCTGCAGCGCACCTTGGACCTCGATCTCGAGAACGACTTCCTTGCCTTGTTTGATCTGTTCATCGACCTTGTCCCGGGGGGTGCCGTAATAGTGGCCGACGAATTCGGCCCATTCGAGGAAGGCGTCATCGCGGATGCGTCTCTCGAACTCCTCGCGGCTCACGAAATAGTAGTCGAGACCCTCGACTTCCCCTTCGCGTTGGGGGCGAGTGGTCATGGAGGTGGAATAGACGAGATCGTGGCCTTCCAAGTCGAAAAGGGCTTTACGCACCGTTCCCTTGCCGACGCCGGAGGGGCCGCTCAAGACAATCAGCAATCCGCGTTCATTCAGTTTCATGCGACCGCTCCCTCCGTTTTTGCTTTGTCAAATGCTTTTTCCGAATTCTCCATTATTAAATATGATAACACTTTTTCGTCCGATTTGTAAGAGTCATTTTATCGATTTTCCAAGAACAACGCCGGGCATGTTATAATGAAACGGGTGATGACATGAGTTTCGACGGCGTGATGCTTGGACATGTGAAGGAAGAACTTGAAGAGAGGCTCCTCGGAGGAAGGATCCAGAAGGTCCATCAGCTTGACGAGGCGACCTTCCTTTTTTCCGTACGCCAAAAGCGGACGGAGACGCTCTATCTCCGGTTCAAGGGGTCCGAAGCGCGCATCCATCTCACCGCTGAACGCCACGAGAAACCCTATACCCCGCCGATGTTTTGCATGTTGCTGAGAAAGCACCTCGAAGGCGGCGCGATCGAGGAAATCCGCCAACACGGAAACGACCGGGTGTTGTCATTCACGATCCGCATCCGCATGGACACGGGAATCAAAGAGACAAGGCGTCTCGTCATGGAGTTTTTCGGAAAAGACGCGAACCTCGTGCTGACGAAGGAGGATTTCACCATCCTCGATGCGCTCCGCCGCATCCCTCCTTTCGATGAGAGACGCACGATGGCGGCCGGCGCCGTCTATGCATGGCCCGAGGACGAAAGAATGGACCCTTACCGCGAAGAGGATCTCGCCGAAGTCCTCGGTTCGCTTCGAAGCGAAAACGAGAGGGACTACCTGGGAAAGATCCAGGGTGTCTCTCCGCAACTCATCCGCGAGTTCTTCCACCGCAGAAAGAACAAGGAGCCTTTGGAAGCCTGCCAAGAGATCATCCGGGAGAAGGCCTACGAGATGAAACAAGGCGAGAAGGTGCGATTCGCCTCCTACGAGCTCACACACGCCGAAGGGGAGGCGATACATTTTTCGTCTCCGTCGGCTTTGTTGGACCGGGTCTTTTCCGAGAAAGTGCGCACCCATAAGAAAAGCCAACGGAAGGACGAACTCGCCGCGCTTGTCGGCAAGCGCCGAACGCGGCTGGAAGAAAGAATCGAGAAATTCCACGCCGACTTCCGCAAGGCGGAGAAGTATCCCCGTCTCCAAAAGAAGGGGGAACTCCTCCTCGCCTATCAATCCCGAGTGGAAAAGGGCGACAGACATCTGGAATGCGAAGACTATGCGACCCGCGAAACGGTAAGCATCCGCCTCGACCCGCAAAAGAGCGCCGTGGAGAATGCCACCGACTATTTCGAACGGGCGAAGAAACAAAAAAAAAGCATCCCCCACATCAAGCAACAGATTGTCCGCTCCAAACGGGAGAAGGAATATCTCGGGCTCATCGAGAGCCAACTCGACGAAGCCACTCTCGCCGAGCTCGAGGAGATCCGCGAGGAACTCGTCCGCGAAGGCTATCTCCGCATGAAAAAAAGCGGAACAAAAAAGCGGAAGCCCCGACAAGCCACAAAGCCCATGGTCTTTTTTGACGAGACGGGCATGGAGATCCTCGTCGGCAAGAACAACACCCAAAACGCCCGCATCACGCATGAGCTCGCCAAGCCCGCGGATGTGTGGTTCCATGTGAAAGACGCCCCGGGAAGCCATGTCGTCGTGAAAAAGGGCTTCCCCCTCTCCGAGACGACCATCCGCACGGCCGCACAACTGGCCGCCTACCACTCGAAGATGCGGCTCTCCTCGAGCGTGCCCGTCGATTACACCGAGAAAAGAAACATCAAGAAGATTCCGGGAAGACAACCCTGTTTTGTCACCTACAAGAACCATGCCACAATCTTCATCGACCCCGATGAATCGTTCGTGCGGTCATTGAAAAAAGAGGGTTGAGCATCGATACATCATAAGCCTTAGACAAAAGAAATGAGCGCCCCCGGGGCGCTCATTTCTTTTGGGCGATCTCTTTGGCGAAAAGTTCCATGAATTCATCAAAGCCGACGGTGTGTTGCTCCTTCTCGCCGTAGCGGCGGTAGGTGACGGTGTTTTCTTCGACCTCGTTGTCGCCGATGACGAGCTGGAAGGGAATCTTCTTCTGTTGGGCGTCGCGGATCTTTTTGCCGAGTTTCTCTTCGCGGTCATCCACTTCCGTGCGGTAATCGGCATCAAGGAAGAGGCCTTGGAGTTTGTTGGCGTGATCCAGGTGCTTCTCCACGCTCACGGGGATGATCGCGGCCTGGGTGGGGGCGAGCCAAGTCGGGAAGGCGCCCTTGAATTGCTCCAAGAGGATGCTCATGAGGCGTTCCCACGTGGAGATCAGTCCACGGTGGATAAGGACGGGGCGGTGTCTTTTCCCGTCTTCGCCGATGTAGGTGAGGTCGAAACGTTCCGGCAGCAAAAAGTCGAGCTGTACGGTGCTCATGGTGATGATGTGGCCGAGGGCGGTCCTGACCTGGATGTCGATTTTGGGGCCGTAGAACGCGGCCTCGCCTTTCATTTCCGTGTATTCGATCCTCTCTTCGTCGAGGAGTTCCTTCATGACTTTCTCGGCTTCGTCCCAGAGTTCGTCGCTCTCGTGGAACTTGCCCTTGTCCGCATCGCGGAGCGCGAGCTCCACATATTCGATTGTGAGCCCGAGATCGTTGATCGCCTTCCGGATGAGGCCGTAGGCGGAAAGCACCTCGTGTTTGATCTGGTCCTTTCGCGCGAAGATGTGGGCGTCGGTCAACGTCATCGCCCGGACCCTCTCGAGACCCGAAAGGGCGCCGCTCTTTTCATAGCGGTACTGCGTGACGATCTCGGCATAGCGGAGGGGGAGGTCCCGATAACTTCTCAATTCGCTCTTGTAGACGATGGCGTGATGGGGGCAGGCCATGGGCCGGAGGACATAGCTTTCGTCTTCGTCCTCGATCAGGGGGAACATGTCGTCTTTGTAATGTTTGAAATGGCCGCTCGTCTCATAGAGTTGCCGTGTGCCGAGGATGGGGGGGGATAGGTGTTTGTAGCCGTAACGTCTTTCGAGGCGCTGGACGTATTCCTCGAGGACGCGGCGGACGGTGAACCCGTTCGGAAGCCAGATGGGAAGTCCTTGCCCGGCCTCGTCACTCAACAGGAAAATCTTCAGTTCCTTGCCGAGTTTCCGGTGGTCCCGTTCGCGGCGTTCCTCGCGGAGCGCGAGATACTCGTCGAGCTTTTCTTCCGTGAACCAGCTCGTGCCATAGATCCGCGTCAGCATCTCCCTTTCGCTGTCGCCGCGCCAATAGGCGCCGGCGACGGAGAGAAGTTTGAAATGCCTGATGAGGGAGGTGCGTTCGACATGGCCGCCCCGGCAGAGGTCGGTGAATCCGTTCTGGCTGTAGAGGGTGATTTCGTCATCCTCGATCTCTTGGAGGAGTTCTTGCTTGTAGGGATCGGCGGAAAAGCGGGAGACCGCTTCTTCCTTCGTGACAACCTCTCTCTTTATGGGCAAATCCTCTTTGGCGATTTTTCGCATCATTTCCTCGATCCGGGAGAGGTCCTCGTCGCGGATGGCTTCATCCGTCTTGATGTCGTAGTAGAAACCCTCGTCGATGGCGGGACCGACACCGAAACGGGCGTCGGGATAGAGCCTTTTCACCGCATGGGCCAGAAGATGCGCCGTGGAGTGGTTCAACACCTCGAAAGCCGCATCCGTCCCTTTCACGACAAGCTCGAGCGAAGCATCCGTCTCGATGGGACGGTCGAGTTCGGTGAGGACGCCGTCGATTTTTGCGGCCACGCTCTTTTTCGCAAGACCCGGAGCGATCGCTTTCGCGACCGCTTTCGGAGTCACACCTTTTTCGTATTCTCGTTTCGAATTGTCGGGGAATGTGATGGTGATCATTTCTTCCGCCTCCTGCCTTCTTCATAGCGTTCTTCGTTGATCCTGTCCTTCTCGATGATCGCATCCTCCAAATCGATGCCGTAGATGTTGGCGATGTGGGTGACATAGTGGAGGACATCGTAGAGTTCGTACTTTATGGCTTTCTTCCTCTCTTCGGTGAGGCCTTTTTGGTGTTCTTTGCGCATCTCGACACTGAGCTCGCCGACCTCCTCGAAGAGTTTCAACACGACTTCGTGTTTCTTGTCGGGATGGAAGTCGATTTGTTTTATGTGTTCTTGGAGCCCTTTGACGGTGAGATCCTTTTTCAGCACGGCTTAGCCTCCTTTATAAAAAAGCGTCCCTTGGGATTAAGGACGACTTTTCACCGCGGTACCACCTTAGTTCGCACGCACTCGAGCCCTTAACGCGGGAAACGGGAATCCCTTTCGGGTCCGACTCCGAGGGAGTGGCGCCTTCCCCTTGGCGGCTTTCACCGTCCCGCCTCGCTTTCGGACGGGAAGGGCCCTGGCCTCTTCACGGTCTTAATAGGGATTATAGACGATTAAGGGCGGATTGTCAATCTTCCTCGATGGCCTCGGTGAGTTTGACGACATCCGCGAGATTCATGATGCGCTCGATGATCCTATGCGCCTTGATGATCTCGGTGTCTTTCTCCTGCATGGTGAGATATTCCTTGAGTCCTTGCGGGGGAACGTTCGAGGTGAAGAAGGTCGGTCGTTCGTCGAGAAGACGGTGCTGCAGGACAGGGCCGAGAATCTCGTCACGGATCCAAGCGGAGAAGGACTCGCCGCCGATATCGTCCAACATGAGGATCTCGACGGTTTTCAACCGTTCGATCCGCATTTCCAGATCGCCGGTTTTGATGGAACTCTTCAGTTCGCGGACGACATCGGGATAATAGGCCAACACGACCTCATGGCCCAGTTCGCCGAACCGGTTGCCGCAGGCGGCGAGGGCGTAGGTCTTGCCGACGTGATAGCGGCCGTGGAGATAAAGTCCCTTGATCCTCTCTCCTTTGTGGTATTGGTTCGTGAGGGCGATGATCTTGGAATAGAGGTTCCGGCGTTCGGCGCTCCGTTGATAGAAATCGTCCAGCCGCGCCCTTCTGACCATGGCCGGCATATAGAGGGCGTCCACCCGGGAAAACGCGGCACGCTCTTCGCTCTCGGCGCGAAGATATGTGCAAGGGTGGTACTCGAGGAAAATCCGCCCCTTGCGATAAGAAAGCACCGGCTGCATGCCGGTCGTTTCCTGCTTGCAGTAGGAAAGCCCCCGGCAGCCTTCGCAATGGACATATTCTTCCCGGTAGGTGAGAAGCTCGTTCAAAGCGTCCTCGATTGCTTCCGCCGCGACGTCATTTTCGAGGAAGAACTCCTTCAGCCGGGCATCATCGGCGAGTTCTTCAATCGTCTTCTCGACGATGCCGGGATTCTTTTTGAACTTGTAAGGGCGCATGATCATTTCTCCTTGTCATCGAGGTAGTCGTCCAGCCAGTCGACCCCGGCATCACGGACCCGTCCGCCTTTCCTTTGGGAACGGGATTTCTCTTTCCGGTTGCGCACCTTCTTTTCGATGTGGGCCACGGCGTCTTCGGCGGAAGCGATGTCGGTACGTTTCCACTCGCCGACGATCTTCTCGAAATAGTTGTAGGTCGGGAACCGCTGGTCGAGTTCTTTCAACACGTAGGCGATGAGCACATTGATGACCTCGAGAGAGAGGTCGGTCTCCGTCACGAGGCGTTCGATCACCCGGGCGTCGGCCGCGGGCGCCCGCATGCCGGTCGCTTCCTCGAGAAGCGTTTTCGGGTGGACCGACTTGAAGTATTCAAGGTTGTAAGTGTCGCTTTTTTTCCGGATGCGTACGCGTTTTTCGCCCGCATAGCTTTTCTGGGCTAAGCGCGAAAGTTCGGCGAAATCGATCGTGCCGTCCTCAAGGAGGCTCTGACGGAGGAGTTTCCGGAGCGTCTCCTCGTTCAGGTTATAGATATAGGCGATCTCTTTCAGTTTCTCCTTGCAGCGTTTGGTCTTCGTCTTGTCCGACACGAGGGAAGGAGGCAGGCTTTCGAGGACGAGGTCGATGTCGGTCGCATGAAGGATCTCGGTCTTTTTCGCTTCGGCCGCCATGAAACTCGCGCGACTCTTCACGGGAGCGGCGACCGGCGGAAAGACCTCGTCAAAACGGACCGAACAGTTCCGGTAGTCCCCCTTCTTCGGACGGACGATCCGGAAATGCGCGATGAGGTCGTTGAAACGCTCCTCGCCGATCCTTTGTTTCAGATACGCCCCGAAAGGGGCGTCTTTGATGAAACTTTCCGCCGAGAGCGGAGGGAAGAGTTCGATAAGATAATCTTCCTCTCCTTTGTAGGTCTCGATGAGCGCGCTCGCCTCCAACGTCTGCCGAGCGCTGAAAAAAGCCCCGGGATTCATATCGAGGAGGTCATAGAGAAAGGAATGGGGGTAGGTGGGAGACTGCAGCTTGGAGCGGTCGATGAGGGAATGAAGCGTCATGTATAGCGAAAAAGCGTCCCGGCCGACCACGGGCAGATAGAGGAGATTCAATGTGTGCACGTGCGCGGGAGAAAGGTTCGCGCGGGAGACGATGCGGAGTTTGTCGTCGGCGGCGACGCTTTTCATGGCTTCACACCCCATCTCATGTGTCGAGGGACCTGCGGATCTTTTTCAGGACCCGTTGGTAGGATTTCCTGGTCTCGATGATGTTTTTGGAGTTGTCGATGACATAATCGGCGAGTTCGCGCTTCTTCGTGATCGGCATCTGGGCGCGGATCTTCTTGCGCGCGTAATCTTCGTCGATGTTTTCCCGGGCGACGATACGCTCGATTTGGTCCTTGCGCCGGGCATAGACGAGCACACTGATGTCGACGAGTTTATGGAAGTCGGTCTCGAAAAGCAAGGGCACATCGAGGACGATGATCGGGGTGTCGTAGTCCTCGAGATGTTTCACTTCGTTCATGACGATCCGTTTCACGCGGGGATGGACGATCTCGTTGATCTTTTTCCGGGCGGCGATATCGAAAAAGAGCTTCCGTGCGAGTTTGTTGCGGTTGATCTCGCCGTCGGTCGCGAGAATCTCGTCGCCGAAGAGCGCATGGATCTCCTTGTAGGCGTCTTTGCCCTTCTTGATCTCCTCTTTGGCGATCTCGTCGGCATCGATGACCGGGATGCCTTCGGAACGGAACATCTCGCTCACGGTGGATTTTCCCGTGGCGATGCCGCCCGTCAAACCGATCAGTTTGGCCACACTATCCCTTCTTTCGTTCCTTCTGACAGACGGGACAAAAGTATGTGCCTCGTCCACCGATTTTCTTCTTCAGGATTTTCGTGCCGCATTCGGGGCAGTCTTCTCCCTCTTTGGTATGCACGGAAAGTCTCTGCTGGAATCGGCCCGTGACACCGAGCGTGTCCTTGTAGGTCCTGATGCTCGTGCCGCCGAGCTCGACGGCATCTTGTATGATTTTTTGCGCACATGCCGCCAACCTTTCCGTATCCTCAAAAGAAAGGCTTCCCGCGGGAATCTCCGGATGGAGCCCTGCGCAATGGAGGATCTCGTCGGCATAGATGTTGCCGATGCCGGCCATGATGCGCTGGTCCAAAAGCGCCGCCTTCAAAGGGCGGGTACCCTTCAGAACGGAAGCGAGATGGGTCGCGTCGAAAGACGGTGCCAAGGGCTCTTTGCCGAGCCGACAAAGGGGCGGCACCTCATGCAGTTCGTCTTTTCTCCGAAGACAGAACGTGCCGAACTTGCGGACGTCGTGATAGACGAGGGCCAAGCCGTCGGTGAAGACGAACTTGACGTGTTCGTGTTTTTCTCCGGGAGCGTCCGCATCTTTCAAGAAATACTTCCCCTCCATGCGGAGATGGCTGACGAGGACCTTTTCGCCCAGGTCGAAAAGGAGATACTTCCCCCGGCGCCACACGGAAAGAATCGTTTTCCCGACAAGTTCAAGGGAGAAACTTTCCGGATTTTCGACCATGCGGGGCCAGCGGATTTCCGCCCGGGCGATGGTCTTATGGGAGACGAGTCGCTGCAAGGACCTTCTGACCGTCTCCACTTCGGGAAGTTCGGGCACCTACTCGATGACCTGCACTTTCGCGGGGTCATAACGGTGGACGATATCTTTCTTCTCCTCGGGATGGCCGAGGGCGATGAGCGAAAACGGGGTTCCTTCCGCAGGGCGGACAATGTTTTCGACCTTCTCCATCCGTTCTTCCAAGGGGTAGACGCCGATCCAGACACCGCCGAGACCTTGGTGCACGGCTTCGAGGAGGATGTTCTGTGTGGCCGCCGAAAGGTCCTGCGGACACATCTCCTTGCGGCCGTCTTCCAATACGTCGATCAGGGTGAGGATGGCGACGGGGGCCTCCTTCAGAGGCCAAGCACCTTGGGAAATGCCGCCGAGTTCGGTGAGGATTTCACGGTTTTTGATCACGATGAACCGCCAAGGCTGCTGGTTTCTGGCCGAAGGCGCCTGCATGGCGCTTCGGAGAAGTTTCTCGACGACGGTGTCGGAAACCTCTTTTCTTTGGAACTTGCGTACACTGTTCCGTTTCATGCAAAGACTCTCACTCATGATTCCACCTCCGGATTGACATGGACTGTGATATGTTGTATCTGTTTTTCCGCACGCAAGCGGTTTCTGACTTCATGGGCGATTTCGTGGCCTTCGGCGACGCTTTTGCTTCCGTCGACACGGATGTCGACCATCACCTGATAGTAGTGTCCATAGACGAGCATGGTGAGCTTGTCGACGCCGCGCACGCCTTCAATCTGCTCGATGTGGTTCTTCGTCTCCTCGATGACGCTTTCGGGAGCGTTCTTCCCGATGATGGAAGAGACCGAGTCGGCGAGGATGCTGATAGCGACACGGATGATGAAGAGGATCACGAGGAGCGCGGCGACACTGTCGGCATAGAGGAGCCATGTGACGCCCGTCCGTCCCCCGAGATAGCCGAAAGACACCCCGAGGAGGACGACGACGGAGCCGAGCACATCGACGAAGGATTCCTTGCCGGATGCCTTCAGTACTTGTGAGTGTAACACATCGGCACGGGCAAGTAAATAGCGCGAAAGAAGGAGCTTCGAGGCGATGACGAAGACCACGACGACAAGCGCGTAGATGCTCGGGGCGGTGGGTGTGTCACCGAATACGGCCACGGCTTGGCGGCCGATCTGATAGGCGATGAAAAGGACGACAAAACCGAGGAAGATCGAGAGCACATACTCGATTTTGCCGTGGCCGATGGGATGTTCCCTGTCGGGCGGCTTCTTCGTCTGGCGGACGCCGAAGATGACAAGTGTATCGCTCACGAGGTCGGAAAGAGAATGGAAGGCGTCGGCGATGAGCGCCGTGGAGAAGAAAAGGAAGCCTCCCGCGCCCTTGATGACGATGAGCGAGGCGTTCACGAGGAAACTCTTGGCCATGACCCCTTCACGCGTAGGTTCATTTCGCTTCATCGAGATTCCCTCCGAGAGCGACTTCCGTCGTCAAAGGTACGAGCAGGTCGGCGGCACCTTCCATCTTCTCCTTGACAAGATCCTTGACGACGTCTTGTTCTTCCTCTTTGACGTTCAAGACGAGTTCATCATGGATCTGCAGCACGAGACGGCTTTGCAGGTCCTTTTCAACGAGAGCTTGTTCGACCAGGATCATGGCGATCTTGATGATGTCGGCGGCGCTCCCTTGTAAAGGAGCGTTCATGGCGATGCGTTTGCCATTCTCCCGTTGAGCGTGGATCTTGCTTTTCATCTCGGGAATGTAGCGTCTACGGCCGTACAACGTCTCGACAAACCCCTCTTTTTCGGCTTGTTCTATCACTTTGTCCATGAAGGCCTTGATGCCCGGGAAGCGCTCATAATAGCGTTCGATGAAACGTCGGGCTTCGGCGACGGAGATGGAGAGCTCCTCGGAAAGACCATAAGGGCTTTGTCCGTAGATGATGCCGAAATTCACCGCTTTGGCGAGACGCCTTTCATCGGCGGAAAGTTCCTGCTTGCCGAGAATCTCTCGGCCGGTATGGGTGTGGATGTCTTCGCCTTCTTCGAAGGCGCGGATGAGTTCCTTCTCTTTCGCCATGTGGGCGAGGAGACGAAGCTCGATCTGCGAGTAGTCGGCCGTGAGGAGCACGCATCCTTCATCCGCGCGGAAGACACGGCGGAGTTTTCTGCCGGTCTCGGTGCGGATGGGGATGGTCTGGAGGTTCGGCTCGATGGAAGAGAGTCTTCCCGTCTGGGTGAGCGCCTGCTTGTAGATGGTGTGGATGCGGCCTTCCTTCGCCGCGTCGAAAAGACTCTTCACATAGGCGGTCTTCAATTTGTTCACGGTGCGGTGACGCATGATTTTCTTGATGATCGGGTGTCTATCCGCGAGTTTCTTCAACACGTCGATGCTCGTCGACGGACCGGTCTTCGTTTTTCTCAAGACGGGCAGGTCGAGCCTTTCAAAAAGTACTTCGGCGAGCTGTTTGGGAGAAGCGATGTTGAAAGAGGTCCCTGCGAGATGATGGATCTCCTCCGTGATGGAATCGAGTTCTTCATCCAACTGTTTTTCGATGTCTTTCAAGGCTTCGAGATCGATGCGCACACCCCTTTCCTCCATGCGGGCGAGAATCGGCGCGAGGGGCATCTCGATGTCTTGGAAGAGCGGGGTCTGTTCTCGTTTTTCGAGTTCGGAAGCGACTTCTTCTTCGAGGCCGGCGAGGAGCGAGGCCTTTTTCACGGCGTAGTCGGTATACGTCGTTTCATCGGGGACGGCGCTCTTCGCGCCTTTTCCATAGACTTCCTCCAGATAGGGGACGTCATCTTCTCCGAACCGGGCGGAAACGACGCGGAAGTCCTTATCGGCGTAACTCGGGTTCAGACAATAGACCGCGAGGAGAAGGTCGAAAGTGACACCCCGGAGTTCGACGCCGTCTTGTTTGAGCATGACATTCATCCGTTTCAGATTGAAGGTCGACTTCTTGCAAGCATCGTCCGCGAGGAAATCCTTCATGCTTTCCGAGGCCAAAAAGACATCATAGGGTATGAAGAAACATCCCGCATCGCTTTCGAGGCCGAAACCGAGCCGCTCGGCGTGGTGGTAATTCTCCCCGAAAGCTTCAAGGACGATATGCACATGTCCGCGCAACACGGCGGGAATCTTCTTCTCGTCGCGGATGATTACCGTCTTCTTTGCCTTGTTTTTCTTCTTTCCTCCCTCGAGCCGCTTCAGGAGGCTGTGGAACTCCATCCGCTCATAGAAATTCTTGAGTTCGGATTTGTCAGGCCCTTCATATGCGGTGGCCGCGAGGTCCGGACCTATTTCGGCGTCAAGCTTCACTTTTGCGAGATCCCGCCAGCGCAGGGCTTCGTCCGCGTTCTCGGAGATTCGCTCCTTGAGTTTCCCCTTCAATTCATTCAGGTTCTTGAGGATGTTCTCGATGGAGCCGTATTCGTGCAGAAGTCTAAGGGCCGTCTTCTCGCCCACCCCGGGGATTCCGGGGATGTTGTCGGAAGCATCACCCATGAGGCCTTTCAAATCGGGGACTTGCGCGGGAGAAATGCCGAAATCCTTCTCGAGACTCTTTTGCGTGTAGGTCTCATCGATGTCGAGACCGCGTTTGGCGATCCGCATGGTCACCTTGTGGTTCAGAAGCTGATAGAGGTCGCGGTCGTTGGAGATGATCTCGATGGCGTCGAAATCATCGTAATGTCTATTCGCGAAAGAGCCGATGATGTCGTCGGCTTCAATCTCTTCGGATTCATGGACGGCCATGCCGAGCTTTTTGGGGACTTCCTTGACGAAAGAAAGCTGGCTTTTGAATTCGTCGGGCATCGGTTTCCGTTTGGCCTTGTATTCTTCGTATGCCTTGTGGCGGAACGTCGCTTTGCCTTTGTCGAAAGCGACGAGCACATGGGTGAAATGCTCTTCGCGGATCCGGTTCAACATGTTGGTGAAAGCGTACACGGCATTCGTGTACTCGCCTTTCGAATTCCGCATGAGGTTTCCCGAATACGCCGTGGCATAATAAGCCCGAAACATCAGATTCGAGCCGTCGATGAGAAGCAGTCTCTTCATCTTCGTGTCCCTTCCCTTCGGTGTTGGTCAAACTCTATTTTACCATACGCCCGCGGGAAATAAAAAAATACCCATCCGGGGATGGGTATTCATTTCGAGACTTTTTCCAGATAGTCGACGATATCCTGAACGGTCTTGATCTTCGTGGCGTCGTTGTCGTCGATCTCGACATCGAACTCCTCTTCGATCGCCATGATGAGTTCCACGGCGTCCAAGGAGTCGGCGCCGAGGTCGTCGGCCAACTTCGATCGGGGCTCGATCGAGGCCTTGTCGACGTCGAGCTCTTCGGCGATGATGGTCCTGATCCTCTCAAACACCCTTCTTCATCTCCTTTATAAAGTGTCGGTATCATTATAGATTCAACGGGCATTTTTGTCAATGAAAGCGGGTGGGAACCAATCGTCGAAACAGTAGACCATCCGGTCGATGACCATGCGGGAGCACAGACCACCGCCTTGATTCTCAAGGCCGCCTTCGAAGGGGGGCCGGAGATGGAAAGCCGCGCCCAAGAATTTTTTCATCCGAAGACCGAGAGCTGGCTAAGCCCGTCTCCGGGTGGTTCCGGGAGACGGGCGAAAAAGCGCGAAAAATATTTTGTGTCGGTAAAGGGCTTTGTCACTCGTTTTTCTCGGATATCGCCACAAGGCCTTTCAAAACCAGGTGTTCGTCGAAACGGTAGTGCTTGGGCAAAAGCCCTTCGAGGTGCCTGCTCGAACCACCGATGACGAGTACGGGGATGTTGTTTTCCTCTCTGGCGGAGAGGATGCTTTCAACCATCCCCTCGATCTGGAAGACATGGCCGTGGAGGAATCCGGCGTTCAAGGCTTCGATAGTGTTCGTCCCGAGGATCTTCTCGGGTTTTTGGAACTCGAACTGGAGGAGTTGTTGGGCTCTTTCGACGAGTGCGTCCTTGCTGGTGTCCAGCCCGATAGTGATGGAAACACCCTTGATTTCGCCTTCTTCCATGTAGGTGAAGGTCGTGGCCGTGCCCATGTCGATGATGATAGCGTCACGCCCGTAATGGGCGATGGCGCCGGCGGCCGCTGCAACGAGGTCGGCTCCCACTTCTTGTGGATAGTCCGTCTTGATTCTGACTCCGGTTTTCACTCCGGGACCGACGAACAGGGGGCGGATGCCGAAATAGCGCTGCATGAACGTCTTGAAAGCATCATTCACTATTGGTGCGACGCTGGCGATGACGACGTCGTCGACATCATGGAAGAGATGTTTCAAGAGGGCATAGTACTCATCACCCGATTTCTTCATGTCGGTATGATAGCGGTAGGTCTCTTCGATGGAGCCGTTCCCTTTGCCGATGACGATGTCGGAGTTGCCGATGTCGATGTAGAGTTTCATGTCCATACCTACCCTTCCGTTTGCGGACCCTCATCATGCGGGGGGTGGAATGCTGCTGAACGCCAGAGGGCCATGATGACCGGTGTCCCGACAAGAACGGCCGTCACAATCTCGATGGTTCCGTTCAACGGGAAAACGATGATGATGAGATTGATGAATTCGCCGATGAACTCCCGGAAGAAACCCAAGAACAAGATGACGAAAGACAAGGTCACCACAGTGTGGACAAGCGTTCCCAACAAGAACGTGAGCGCCACCCGGAGACGGAAGTCGGAAAGGCGCTTCAACCCCACGAAGATATACCAGGTCACCAGACCAAAAATCATTCTCGGCGCGATGGCGACCACGGGATTTTGGAAAATGACGTTTGCGGGGTCGGGACGCATGAAGGCGACGATCATCGAGAAGAGTCCGAAGGCGAATCCGAGCGAAAGCCCGAACTTGGGTCCGCCATAGATGGTGCCGATGATGACCGGGATGTGCAGAAGCGTGAAGGCGATACCCCCGTATTGGAAAAATCCCACTTGGGGAATCAACGCCATGACGACGATGATGGCCACGAACATGGCCATGACGGTCATTTCACTGACCTTTGTGTTACGCATGTTGAATCTCTCCTTCATTTCAGGCCCCTTTACGGGGTCCCATATTTAGGATTGCGATCTATGTTGAAAGCCCCTCTTGGCGCTGGCGTGACAGGCTACACCGCGCGAAGGGCTTTTTGCTCAGACGTTTTTCTTGATCTCCGCGACCGTGTCGCTGTCCAAGGTCTTGACGAGTTCCTTGAGCATCGCCCGGACGGCTTCATAGTCATTTTGGTGGATCATCGAAGTGGTCGAATGGATGTAGCGGGCGGGCATGCCGATGGTCGCGACGAGCACTCCTCTGCGGGAGAGTTGGGCACGGGCGGCGTCGGTGCCTCCCTTGGAATGGTAGTGTTGGTATTTGATGTTGTGTTTTGCGGCCAACTCTTCGATATGTCTTTTCATGCCGCGGTGCATGATCTGGTTGGGATCATGGAAACGGACGAGGAATCCTTCGTTCAGTTTACCGCTGATCTCGTCACCGCCGAAGGAATCCTGACAAGGCGAACAATCGACGGCGATGAAGATGTCGGGATCGAGGGTGTAGGTCGCTGTCTTCGCGCCGCGGAGACCCGCTTCCTCCTGCACGGTGCCGCCGCCGTACAAGGCGCACGGGATGTCTTCGTCCTTGAATTCTTCGAGGATGTCAACAGCCATCGCGCAGCCGAAACGGTCGTCCCAGGCCTTGGATATGAATTTCTTGCCGTCGGCGGTGACGGTGAAGTTGTTCTTCGGGATGATTTGCTGGCCGAGCTTGACGCCGAGTTCTTCGGCGTGTTCCTTGCTCTCGGCACCGATGTCCAGACGGAGTTCGTCGAAGGTGAGGGGCTTTTCCTCCTTCTTTCCCCGGGTGAGGTGCGGGGGCTTGGAGGCGGTGACACCGGGAATCTCCTCGAGATCGTCCGTGTAGATGACCATGTGTTGCGAGAGGAAGACATCGCCCTTCATGCCCCCCAGAGCCTTCATCTTGACGAGACCTTCTTTGGTGATGCCCGTGACCATGGCGCCGACTTCGTCCATGTGTCCGGCGATCACGACCCGGGGGCCTTTCGAGCGGGTGTTGATGCCGGCGAATATCGAGCCGAGCCGGTCTTCGACAATCTCTTCGGCGAAAGGTTCCAGCACGTCTTTCAGATACTTCTTGACGTGGCTCTCGTAGCTTGGCGCTCCCGGAATCTCAAGCAGTTCCTTGTACATTCTCTTCATTGTGATCCTCCTCGAAAGATGCGGTGATTATGTATATCGGTCCGTCTTTGCCGTAGCGTTCTTCGAACTCGGTCATGATGTTGTCGAGACGCTCCTCGCTGTGCAAATCGAGTGAGAGGAAAAGGAAACGCATGCCGGCACGGTTCATGGTTTTCAGCGAATATTCGAAGAATTTGCGGTTGTCGGTCTTGAATTCGATTCTGCCCCCGGGCTTTAGAATCTCCTTGTACATGGCGAGGAAGTCAGGGTGGGTGAGGCGTCTTTTCTCATGTCGTTTCTTCGGCCAGGGATCGGAGAAGTTCAAGTATATCCTCTTGACGGAACGGGGGCGCAGGAAATTCTTGAGATTCTCCGCGTCGGCCCGGACGAGGAGGAGATTCAACAGAGGATCCTCGACGACCCTCTCCAAGGCCCGGATGATGACATTGTCGAATTTCTCGACGGCGAGATGGTTGCAAGAAGGATTCGCTTTCGCCAAAGTGTGGATGAAACGGCCCTTGCCGGTGCCGATCTCCATTTCCAGAGGCTTTTCTTCCGGGAAGCGGTCGTTCAAGACGATGTCTTCGTCCCCGGCAAGGGAGACGATCTTGTCGGGGTGGCGGGCGATGATCCTTTTTGCGTGAGGGACATTTCGCAAGCGCATGCGTATCACCACCGACATTATACCAGATTCGACCCGTTTTCAAAGCCCCTTCGTTTTCCTTGTGAGATTGTGGATGGCTTCCATGTAGATGGCGGTGCCTTTCAAAAGGTCATCGATGTGGACGTGCTCGTCGATGCGATGGGCCTCTTCTTCTCGGCCGGGCATGAGCAGGCCGAAAGCCACACCGTATCCCAAGACGCGGGCATAGGTGCCGCCACCGATGGTGTAGGGCTTTGCGTCGAGATCGTTCGTGACTTTTTGATAGGCCGCCATGAGATGCTCGACGAGAGGAGTTTCGACAGAAACGTGGTGCAGGGGAAGGTGCATCTTCTTCTCATAGTCCAAACCGTAGCGTTTGGCGGCATTCTTGAGCCTCTGCGCGGTGGCGCGCACATTGAACCCGAGCGGATAGCGCAGAGTCACGCCGATGCGGGCACCGTTTTCTTCATCATAGCTGAAGGTCCCGGGATTGATGGTCAAAGAGGAGAGCACGGGCTCTTTCATGGCGATACCGAGTTTATCTCCGTAAGGGTCGAAAGCGAGTTTGTCATGGATGAAGGCGATGAAAGGATCATCGATATTCTCATGCAAGAAGGAAGCGAGAATGAAAGCGGCGTTCAATCCGTGATAAGGGGTCATGCCGTGGGAAGTCCGCCCCTGCACCCGATAGACGCCTTCGGAAAAGGAGCCCTTGTAGCCGTGGTGTTTCAAGAAGGCTTTGAACTCCCTCGAGAGGTCGACGGAGAGTTCGCATTCGGCATAGTCGGGAACGATATTGTAGCGGTGTCCGGAAAAGAAATGTCTCAAGGGGCTCTCTTGATATGCCCCGTGGAAATCGAAGTTGAGGACGCCTTTTTCGCCGTGGATGAGGGGGAAGGTGGCATCGGGAGAGAATCCGTGATCCGGCATCTTCTCGTGTTTGAAATATTCGCGGATGCCCCGCCAAGCGGTTTCCTCGTCGGTGCCGAGGATGAGCCGCACCCTTTTATTGAAAGGAACGCCCAAGTCTTTCAAGAATTTCATGGCGAAATAGGCCGCGATCACGGGGCCCTTGTCGTCGATGGTACCCCGTCCGTAGACTTTGCCGTCTTTCACTTCCGGATTGAAGGGGGGATGCTTCCAGCCGGTGGAAGCCGGGACGACATCGAGATGGCCCAGGATACCGACAATCTCTTCGCCTTCCCCATGTTCGATGTGTCCCGCGTACCCCTTGACATTCCTGGTAAGAAAACCATCGTTCTCTCCCAAGGCGAGCATGTGCTGTAAAGCTTCACCGATCGCCTCCCCGAAGGGGGCCTCACTATCGGGATCGAAGGTCTCGAGCATGCTCGGGATGCGGACCAGTGCGCGCAATTCCTTGATGATGACCTTCCGGTGTGTTTGCACGTATGTGAGAAAGTCCATGGGACCACCTCGTTCTGCCCATTCTCCCTTGTATGAGGGTGGGGGCACGATGTATAGAATGATACCACGCGGAAGCGCTTTTATCAAGAGTTTCAAATCCTTGGTAACCCTTGACACATGAACGCCCAATCATATAAAATGATGGTTGATAGAAGGTGTGACGTATGGTCAGAAAACTCGTGATGAAGAACCTCATCTGTACGGCCTGCGCTTCCAAGATCGAGGTGGCCTTGTCCGAACTTCCCTATATACACTCCGCCAGTTTCAGTTTCGCCAACCAGACGATGATCATCGATGTCGACGACTCTTACGATGAAGAACGGGCTGTCGATGAAATCCAGGACATCGTCGATTCCATCGAAGGCGGCGTGGATGTTTTTCCCTATGAAAGGCGCCACCGTGTCGAACCGCGCAAGTTCTTGAAGACCTACCGGTTCGTGATGATCGGCGTCCTCATCTATGCCGCGGGAAGCATTCTCGGGTATTTCGAGATACTCGGACCGCGGTTGAACCCGCTCTATTGGGTGGGCTACGCCTTCATCGCCCACAAGGTCATCCACAACACCTACCTCGGATTGAAACGCCGGGAGTTCTTCAACGAGAACATGTTGATGTTTGTGGCGACACTCGCGGCGATGGCCATCGAGAAGCCGTTCGAGGCCGCACTCGTCATCATCTTCTATTCCATCGGCGAACATCTCCAGCATCGGGCCGTGGACCATTCCAAGAACGAGATCAGCTCTCTGGCGGGGCTTCGTGTGGAATACGCCAATGTCATCGAGGGCGAGGACATCTCCATCAAAGACCCCATGGCCGTCAAGAAGGGAGACAGGCTCCTCGTCAAGAACGGGGAGAAGATTCCCGTCGATTGCATCATCACCAAGGGGGAGACCTCCTTGAACACCAGCGCCCTGACCGGCGAATCGAAACTCAAAAACGCCGAACCGGGCGATTTCGTCCTGAGCGGCAACATCAACGTCGGCAGCGTCATCGAGGTCGAAGCCAAACGGGAATACAATGAGTCGACCATCGCCAAGATCATCGACCTCATCGAGAACGCCGCCAACAAGAAGACCAAGACCGAGAACTTCATCACCCGCTTCGCCCGTTTTTACACGCCCATCGTCACCGGTCTGGCGTTCTTGATGTTCTTGATTCCCACACTCATCGATCCCGCAAACGCCGAGGAATACATCCACCGGGCGGCGATATTCCTCGTCATCAGCTGCCCTTGTGCGCTCGTCCTCTCCATCCCCCTCTCCTACTTCGCCGGGATAGGTGCGAGCGCCCGCGAAGGCATCCTCTTCAAGGGGTCGAACTATCTCGACATGCTCGCCTGGGTCGACACCATCGGCATCGACAAGACCGGCACTTTGACCCACGGCAATTTCGATGTGGCCGGTTTCACGAACCTCACAACACTCAAATATGCGGCCTCATTGGAACAATACTCCAACCACCCGATCGCCCAATCCATCACCAAGGCCTTCCCGGGAACCCTCATGGAATTCGACCGTGTGGAAGAGATCGCCGGCTTCGGCATGAAAGGGGAAGCCGGCGCCGACACCTATCTCGTCGGCGGCCGGAAGCTCTTGGACAAAGAGGGCATCCGCACCATCGACAAGAAGGACACCGCCGGCACGAACGTCTTCGTTGCGAAAAACGGTGAATACATCGGCCGTGTGGTCGTCAAGGACAAAGTCCGCGAAGATGCGCCCGCCGTCATGAAGAGCCTCATGCGTAAGGCGCGTGTCACCATGCTCACCGGCGACAACGAAGCCACCGCGAGCGAAGTCGCCTACGACGTGGGCGGCATCGACTACGCCCACAGTCTGCTTCCCGCCGACAAGATCGAAGTGTTCGAGAAACTCCCCTCCAAGGGAGCGAAAATGTATATCGGCGACGGCATCAACGACGCCCCGCTCATCCGGAGCGCCGACATCGGCATCGCCATGGGGGAAGGTAGCGAACTCGCCATCGACGTCGCCGATGTCATCATCATGAACAACGACCTCACCCTTTTGAACAAGGCGTTCAGACTCTCGCGAAAGACCCGCACCATCGTCTATCAGAACATCGCGCTCAGTCTGGGTGTGAAATTCACATTTCTCACCCTTGCGGGCTTCGGTGCCACCAACATGCTCATGGCGATATTCGCGGATGTCGGCATCACGCTCATCGCCGTCATGAACGCACTCAGACTCGTGTATGGAAGGAGATGGCTCATACGTGACCGAAAGAGAAAATTTGCGTGACACGGTGCGGCTTTTCAAGATTTTCAGCGACGAGACCCGGCTGAGAATCATCGATTTGCTCATGGACGGCGAGTACTGCGTCCAGGACATCTGCGAGAAACTCGACATGCAACAGTCCACAGTCTCGCACCAGCTCAGGCTCCTCCGGGACGAGAACGTGGTCCGAAGGCGCAGAAGCGGGAAAAAGGTGATCTATGCCCTCAAAGACCTCCATGTCAAGACCATCTACCAGATGGCCCGCTCTCACGTCGAAGAGTGTTGAGGATTCTGCGCGATCCTCAATATCGACAAAAGAAAAACTCCGTCCGGAACCTGTGCGTTCCGGACGGAGTTTTTGCATCAACGCGCGTGTCGCAAGAGACCATAGTGCTTCTTTCCGCGTCGCAAGACATGATAGACACCCTCGATCGCACTTTCGCTCGTGAGCATGGCTTCGGTGTCGGTCATCTTCTCACCGTTCACGCTCACGGCGTTTTGTCCGATGAGGGTGCGCGCCTCCCGTTTCGAGGGAGCGAGACCCGTCTCTATCAGTGCCTCCACAAGCGGCAAAGGCTCATCCGTCATCGCGTGCGGGACGTTTTCCAATCCCATAGCGATCTCCTTGGCGGAAAGGCGGGTGATATCGCCACCGAACAGGGCTTCGGTGATCCGTTCGGCTTCGGCGAGACCCTCTTCTTTGTGGATGAGGCGGGTGACCTCTCGGGCGAGGCGTTTCTGGGCGTGACGCAAATGCGGGCTCGCTTCCATCTTCGCGGTGATGTCTTCGATGTCTTTTCGGGAAAGCGATGTGAACTGTCTCAGCCGGACAAGCGCCTCGTCGTCCTCGAGATTGATCCAGTATTGGTAGAAGGCATAGGGCGAAGTCCTTTCCGGATCGAGCCAGACGGTTTCGGTGCCGGTCTTTCCGAACTTCGTGCCATCCTTCTTTGTGACAAGCGGCGCGACGAGACCGTAGATTTCCTTGTCCGCCCCTTCGCGGCGACGGATGTAATCGAGGCCGGCGGTGATGTTCCCCCATTGGTCGCCGCCGCCGATTTGCAGTGTGCAACCTTTCCGTTTGAATAGCTCGTGGAAATCGATCGCCTGGATGATCTGATAGGAGAACTCCGTGAAACTGATACCGGTTTCCAACCGGTTCTTGACGCTCTCTTTCGCCATCATCGTGTTGATGTTGAAGTGTTTGCCGACATCTCGCAGGAAGGTTACCATGCCATAATTCTTGAGCCAATCGTAGTTGTTCACGACGAGGGCTTCGGGAATGATCGATTCGACCTGTCGCTCGAGAGATTTCGCGTTTTCCATCGTCTCTTCGAGCGTGAGAAGTTTACGCTCGCTCCCACGTCCGCTAGGATCACCGATGAGACCGGTGCCGCCGCCGATGACCATGATTGGCTTGTGTCCCGCCGCTGCAAGTCTCCTCGCGATCATGTAGGGGACGAGATGGCCCACGTGCAAAGAGCTGTCGCTCGGGTCCGCCCCGAGATAGAAGACGACTTCGTTCTTGTCGAGATGATCGGAAATTCTCTCGTCGGTCACGTCTTGCAGAAGTCCGCGGTATGCGAGATCCTTGATGACATCCATGTTCATTCCTCCTCGGATAGTACAAAAAGGTGGCCCTTGCAAAGGACGGATGTTATCCGCGGTACCACCTTTGTTCTAGTTCTCACTAACACTCGAAGGGGATAACGGTCCCGCCGTCCATTGTTTGGCAATGGCGACTCCCAAGTGTATTCCGCGGCTTCCTTCCCCGGTTCGCACCGGCCACCGGGTCTCTTGGGAAGGGGTGCCGCTACTTCTCTTGTTCGCGGTCTTTTCTGATTATCTTGTCGTTTCACGGGAGACAATCCCGTGGTCGAGGATGACTTTGGGATTCTCGATTCCCTCTTGGTTCATGAGTTTGGTGAGCACCCGCATCGAGACGGCGCCGATGTCATAGATCGGCACATCGACACAGGTCAGATTCGGGCGCGAGAGACGGGCGTATTTCGTGTTTTGGAAACCGCACACACTGATGTCGTCGGGCACTGTGACATCGTTTTGGAAGGCGACGTTGATGAAACTCACGGCGATGGAGTCGCGCACGGCGATGATGCCGTCGACCTTTTGGCTTTGGAAGTATTCGTGGAAATGTTCGGTGTTCACCGAGATTCTTCCGCTCGTGCGCATGATCTTGGTTTCGAGGCCGTGCTCCTCCATGGCTCTGAGATAGCCCTTCTCTTTGAGGTCGTTGACCATGTATTTTCGTACCGTGGAAACCATGTAGATGTTCTTGCGGCCTTCTTCGACGAGTTTCTTGGTGATCTCATAGCCGGCCTTCTCGTAGTCGATGGAAACGCTCGGAATCTCGTCCGATTCGTGAAACATGGTGTTGGTGAGCACGATGGGGATCTGGTGCTCGTTCTTGATGGTCATGAGGAAATCGTATTGTTTCCGGGTGATCTCGTCGTTCAAATAGAGGATGCCATCGACCTGGGCGGCGATGATCTCCTTGAGAATCTCCTCCTCGGAGGATTCCTCGTTGTCGAGGATGTAGAGGAGGATCGAGTATTTGTACACACGGGCGATATCGGCGATGCCGTTCATCATCTCGGCGATGGAGGCTCGACTCATGTCGGGAACAAGAACGGCGACCGTCGTGGATTTGCGACTGGCGAGGCCCTTGGCGAACGCGTTGGGCTTGTAGCCGAGTTCCTCGATGACGCGGATTACCCGCTCGCGGGTCTCGGGTTTGACCTTTTCGGGGTTGTTGATGGCCCTTGATACCGTGGCCAGGGAAACGCGGGCCTTGCCTGCGACATCATAGATTGTAGCCTTGCCCATTCAACCACCTACTTCCTTTAAGGTATTATAGCATTGAATGAAAATGTTTTCAAACCATTTTCATGCCTTTCCAAGGCATTCCTCACCCATATGAAAAAAGCCTTCGAGCGAAGGCTTTCTTTCATCGGCGTTCCTTGATGCGTGACGCCTTGGCCGAGCGGCCGCGGATGTAGTGAAGTTTCGCGCGACGCACTTTCCCTCTCCGCACCACATCGATTTTCGCGATGGAGGGAGAATGGACGGGAAAGGTCCTTTCGGTACCGATACCGAAAGACACCTTGCGGACGGTGAATGTCTCGCTGATGCCGGAGCCCTGGCGCTTGATGACGAGGCCTTCGAAGACCTGGATCCGCTCGCGGGCACCTTCTTTGATCTTCACTGAGACCCGTACACGGTCACCGGGACGGAAAGGGGGCAGATCGGCTTTGAGTTGTTGCTTGGTGATATCGCTGATCAGGTTTTGCGACATGTGGGAATCACTCCTTTGGTCATCTTTGTTCATGGAGTGGACCTTCCAGCGGAACAAGATTCATTGAACAGCGCCGATTATTATAGCACAATCGGAAGGTGTGTTCAACGGTTTTTTCGTTTTTCCAGATACTTCCTATAGAGGTCGGGACGCCGCTTCTTCGTCCGTTTCAGGGATTCTTCACGACGCCAGGCCTCAATCTTGGCGTGATCACCCGAAAGGAGGATCTCGGGTACGGCCCTGCCTTCGAAAACCCGGGGCCGGGTGTAGTGGGGGTATTCGAGAAGCCCCCGACTGAAGGAATCTTCCTCGGGCGACGCCTCGTTCAACACGCCCGGCAGCAGGCGGACGATGGAATCGCAAACGACGAGTGCCGGCGCTTCGCCGCCTGTGAGGACATAGTCGCCGATGGATATCTCGACGTCGAAATAGTCCCGGATGCGCTCATCATAGCCCTCGTAATGGCCGCAGAGGATGATGATGTGCTTGTTCTTGGCGAGGGTCGCGGCCCGTTCTTGATTGTAGGGAAGACCTTGCGGTGTCATGAGAATGCGGAGGGCCGTATGTTCTTCGTCCACGGCCCGGAGCGCATTCACGACGGGCTCTACGCGGAGCACCATGCCCGCACCGCCGCCGTAGGGGGTGTCGTCAACGCTTTGGTGCTTGTCGACGCTATATTCACGGAAATCGTGGATACCCACCGTGATATGGTTGTCACGTTTCGCCCTTCCGAGGATGGAGTGTTCGAAGAAGGGACGGACCATGTCGGGGAAAAGCGTCAGGATGTCGATTTTCATAACAATCCCTCGATTTCGTCGATGAGAATCTCCTTGGCATCCAAGTCGACCTTTTTGACAAAGACCTTGAGAAAAGGTACGAGGACGTCCTTGCCCGATTCGGCTTCGATTCTGAGCATCGTTCCCTGGGGGACCTCGAAGACCTCTTTGACGATGCCTATCGGGCCGTCGGCCGTTTTCACCGTGCAACCGACAAGGTCGTTGTAATAGAACTCGTCGGACCCGAGCGGCTCCCTCTCTTCGGCAAGGATCTCGAGGGTTCCGCCCTTGAGATGTTCAACTTCGTCCAAAGAGGAGAACTCCTCGAAATCGAGAAGGTCCATGCCCTTGTGTTCGCGGTGTCTTTCGACAGTCACCTTGATTCTTCGTCCTTGGGCGTTGACATAGAGTGAAGCGTTTTTTTTGTAGCGATCGCGCTTGAAGTCGCTGTCGGTCCGGACTTTCAATGTGCCGTCGATTCCGTGGGTGTTTTTGATGGTGCCCACGACAATGTATTCCATTCTCTCACCCCTAACGGGAGAACATCATTTTCTCGCTGTCGAACATCTTGTTCAGAACGAAGACGAAAAGGGCCGTGTAGCCGATGTTCGCGGCGATGGTGATGAAGAAGTTCGTGATGCTGTAGTCGAAAAGGAGGATGCCCGACAACATGTTGATCGGGCCGTATATGGGCAGAAGATGTACCAGGGGGTTGTGGTTCACATCGGCGCCGAAAGAGTTCATGATACCGATGATCATGGCAATGAGATAGAAGGGGGTGATCAACATCGAGGCCTCCTTGATGGTCTTCGCATAGGCACTGATGATGGAAATGAGACCGACGATGAAGATGACCGTCACGACGAGCAGTAAGAAAATCGCCAAGAACTCGCGCGCGCCATAGATCGAGATGTCCGGCATCGCTTCATCCGCAACCATGAGCCTGGGAAGGGAGAGGATGATGCCGATGAAGGCCGAAAGGGCGGATAGAAGCGAAAGCAAAGCTGCGCTCGTCACTTTGCCCAAAGCGATGTCGCGCCGCTTGGTGGGCGTGACGAGAAGCGAGGCGATGGTGCCCCTTTCTTTCTCGCCGGCGATGGCGTCGGGTCCGATGCTCATGGCGCCGACGAAGAGGAAGATGATGATGAGCATCGGCAGAAGCATCGCGAAACCTTGCGCGGCCATGGACCTCTCGTCAACAATGTTTTCCGTGTCGAGGACATAAGGGTGATAGTCCGCGGGGTCGTCAAGCCGGTCCTTGATGATGGATTCGTGGTAGGCTCTCATCACGGCGGACACGCGATTGTGGGCGCTCGAGGAACGTTGGTTCCCCTGGTTGTAATAGATGGTCACATCCGGGAGGTCTTGTTTGTCACGTTCGGCGATTCTCTCCTCGAAGTTTTCCGCGAAAATGACGGCGAGATCGATTTCCTCCTCCAGGAGCTTTTCCTCGAGGTCATCGCGGGTCAGTCCCCCTTCGATGAAACGGTAGTTCATCGTCTCGTCGAAAGCGAGGACAATGGCTTCCGGGACATTTTCTCCATAGATTTTCGTCTCATAATCCTCCGGCTCGGTGAATTGCGTCTGCACCACAGTGCCGATGATCGTGTAGATGATGAAGATGCTCAAGCCGGGCAGGATGAAAACCGTGAGCACGAGGCGTTTATCGGTGAGCACGCGGAAGAGTTCTTTCTTGAAAATCACGAGCATGTTACGCATGGGCCAATTCACCCGCACTTTCTTCCATCAGACGGAAAAAGACTTCCTCGAGGTCGCCGTTCGCATCCAACGCCTTGACCTTGTCCAGATCGTCGGAAATCTTCAACTCGCCGTCGATGATGATGCCCACCCGGTCGCACATCTTCTCGACGACAGAGAGAATGTGGGTCGAGATGATGATGGCCTTCCCGGCATCGCGCATCTCGAGAAGATAGTCGATCACCGTCCGGGCCGTCAAGACATCGAGTCCGTTCGTCGGTTCGTCGAAGATGATGAAATCGGGATCGTGCACCAAAGAGATGGCGAGGGAGGTCTTTTGTTTCATGCCGCTCGAGAGGTCGGCGACCTTCACTTCGGCGAATTTGTCGATGCCGAAGCGATTGAACTGTTCGGCCTTCCTTTTTTCCATGGTTTCCTCGTCGATACCGTGCAATTTGGAGAAATAGTCGAAGAGGTAGTTGGGCGTGAAGAAATCGTCGAGTTTGAGTTCCGTGGTCAAGAAAGCGATGTTCTTGCGGACCTCGATACTCTCTTTCAGAACGCTCTTGCCGTCGATGAAGATGTCCCCTTCATCCGGACGGATGAGCGTCGAGATGCAACGGAGCGTGGTCGTCTTCCCGGCTCCGTTCGGACCCAGAAGACCATAGATTTCACCCCGTCTGGCGGTGAAGGAAAGTCCCTTCACCGCGATGCGTTTGCGTTCGTCGGTGTGTTCGATGCGTCTTTGTTTCCTTGAGAGACGGAAGGTCTTCTTGATGTTTTTCACTTCCAGGTCGGTCATCGCCAAACCTCGCTTTCTTCTTGGTTGTTCTGATGAATCACGTGAGCGGGCCAAGCCAAAAAACCCCGCGACAGGAGCGCGGGGTCTCAGAAGGCATCGATGTTGATGGTGATCTTCTTGTGATTTCTCGAGGCGCTCGCATAGGCTATCGTCCGTATCGCGTTCGCTATGCGTCCGTTCTTGCCGATGACCCGCCCCAGATCGTCGCTGTGCACGAGGACCTGGACCGCGATTCGCTCGTCGTCTTCGGACAGCTTCTTGACCTCGACATCTTCGGGATGGATCACCAGCGGGGTCACGAGGTTCTCGATCAGTTTCTCATAATCCACGTCTACAGACATATATCGTCACCTTACTTACGGCTTTTTTGCTGGTGGTATTTCTCCATTACACCCTGTCTGCTCAAGATGTTCTTGGCGGTGTTCGTAGGCTGTGCACCCTTGTTCAGCCATTCCAGAGCCCGCTCTTCGTCGATGTTGATCAGACTCGGATTCTCCCGCGGGTCGTAGGTGCCGAGAATCTCGAGATAGCGGCCGTCCCGCTTGATCCGGCTCTCAGCCACGACCAGGCGATAAAAGGGTTTTCTTGTGGTCCCGAAACGTTGCAAACGGATTTTCACTGCCATATCATTTCCTCCTTGTCATTCTCCGCCCAGTGTATCAAAACCGGGATAGGATGTCAAGTGTTTTCGCTTGACACGTCTTCGACCTTGTACATGCTGTCGTCCAAAAGGGAATCCTCCACCCTGCGGACATGTTTCAAGGATTCCAGTTCCTTGCGGATTTTGTCCCGGCGGTCCTCGTCGACATAGAGGACGGCATATTTCCGTTTCTTGTGGAAATAGGCGACATTGCCTATCTTCTTGAGCCGTTTGAGCACCCGGGGGCTCTTGAAATAGACGATGATGCTTGCTCGGTTTCGCATGTGGGGCCTCCTTCTTCTGTCACAACAATTTCACGCGCGATGGGGATCCTCTCGCTCACCGCCTGGGCGATTTCCGTCGCGACATCATCCAAGAAGGCTTGCAAGCGTCTTCTGGCAGCGAGATAATCACGGACGGCGGGATGGTCATAGAGGGTCTCTTTCGCCTTGCGATATGCTTTCGTCTTTTCGGTCCGGTCGGGGTGATGACGGCCGTAGCGTTCAATACCGGCAAAGGCTTCGCGACATGAAGAGAAACGCTTGAAGAGGGTGTTCACCTTCTTATCGGAAAGCATGCGCTCATTGGCTTTTGCAAAATGGCGGTATGCGGGTGAGGACTTGATCTCATCCACAAGCCGGTAGGCTTTCTCGATTATTTCCTGGTCCATGGAATCACCAACGCCATTATAGCACACAAGGTCTTTTTAAGGAACTCCGTAAGGGTCCGTATTTGTTTGACAAGGTGCGGCTTTGCCCATATAATCAACTAGGAAAGAAATCCC
>PWYL01000034.1 GCA_003568315.1 Mollicutes bacterium
ACCGAACAAGGCGCTCTACGTGTGCAGGACGCCTATTCCCTCCGCTGCATTCCCCAGGTGCACGGAGCGACGCTCACGGCCTTGGACCATGTCAAGGACATTTTGGAGACGGAGATGAACGCCGTCACGGACAACCCGCTTGTCTTTTCCGAAGAAAGGCGGATCATCAGTGCCGGCAATTTCCATGGCCAACCCGTGAGTCTTCCCTTGGATTATCTCGCGATTGCGATGAGCGAATTGGGAAACATCAGTGAGCGACGACTCGAACGTTTGGTGAATCACGACTTGAACAAAGCCTTCCCGCCTTTTCTCACACCGGACAAGGGCTTGAACTCGGGATTCATGATCGTCCAGTATGTCGCCGCCTCGCTCGTCAGTGAAAACAAGATTCTCGCCCATCCGGCGAGTGTCGATTCCATTCCTTCCAGTGGCAATCAGGAGGATCATGTGTCCATGGGAACGATCGCCGCCCGGAAGGCCAGGAAAATTATCCGACATGCGCGAAAGGTCGTCACCTTGGAGATGTTCACCGCGGCGCAGGCATTGGATTTTTCAGGGAAGGACGGTCTTTCCCCCGTGATGAAGAAGGCTTATTGCCTCATTCGCGAACATGTCCCTTTTTTGGAAAAAGACGACATCATGCAACCACACATGGATGCCGTGGAACGGTTGCTCATCGAGAAACGTTTCGATACCGGTGATTTGGGGGCCATGATATGGACAAGATCGTGACGTTGAAAGACCTGTTCGACAAGCTGCCTGACAAACCCTCCTTCGTCAAGGGAATCCGACGCGCGCCCAAACGCGACTTCACCTTGAGCGAAGAGGATACCGCGCTTGCATTGAAGAACGCTTTACGCTACATCCCCGAAGAATGGCAGGACGAACTCCGGGAGGAGTTCCTCGAGGAACTCTTGAGCATGGGAAGAATCTATGGCTACCGCTTTCGTCCCGAAGGTTCCATCAAGGGAAAATCCATCGATTCCTACCAGGGAAGGACCACGGAAGGCAAGGCTTTCCAAGTGATGATCGACAACAACCTCGACTTCGATGTGGCGCTCTATCCTTATGAACTCGTGACTTACGGCGAGAGCGGTCAGGTATTTCAAAACTGGATGCAATACCGTCTTGTCAAGCGCTACTTGGAAATCCTCGAAGAAGACGAGACACTCGTCCTCTTCAGCGGTCATCCATTGGGACTCTTCAAATCCTCTTCCCAAGCTCCCCGGGTGATGCTTTCCAACGGCTTGATGGTGGGTATGTATGATACAACCGAACACTTCAACCGGGCCCAGTCCCTCGGCGTTTCCAACTACGGCCAGATGACAGCCGGCGGTTGGATGTACATCGGACCGCAGGGTATCGTGCACGGGACCTATTCAACACTCTTGAACGCCGGAAGACTGCAACTCGGCATTGGAGAGGATGAGGACCTGGCGGGCGTGCTTTTTGTTTCATCGGGTCTGGGTGGTATGAGCGGTGCCCAGGGAAAAGCTGCGAAAATCGCCGGCGGTGTCGGTCTCATCGCCGAAGTGGACCCTTCCCGCATCGCGACCCGGCATGAACAAGGCTGGATCGACGAAGTGCATGAAACACCAAGGAAGGCTTTCAGGGAGGCCTTGGAAGCGAAAGAGGCCAAACAGGCGAAAGGCATCGCCTATCAAGGCAATGTCGTCGACCTTTTGGAATATGCCGTCGAGAACAAGGTCCATATCGAACTCTTGAGCGACCAGACGAGTTGCCACAATGTCTATGACGGTGGCTACACACCCCAGAATCTCACGTTCGAAGAGCGGACGAGAATGTTGAAAGAGGACAAGAAACGCTTTCAAGAACATGTCGACAAGGGTCTTTTGAAACACTACCGGATGATCAAGACTCTCACGGAGAGAGGCACCTACTTTTTCGACTACGGCAACAGTTTCATGAAAGCCGTCTACGACGCCGGAGTCACGGAAATCTGCAAGAACAAGCAAAACGACCTCGACGGATTCATCTGGCCGAGCTATGTGGAAGACATCATGGGCCCGGTCCTCTTCGATTACGGATACGGACCTTTCCGCTGGGTATGCCTTTCCGGCAAGCAAGAGGATCTCCAAAAGACCGACCAAGCGGCCATGGACGTGATCGATCCGGATCGTCGCTATCAAGACCGCGACAACCACCAATGGATCAAGGATGCCGAGAAGAACGACCTTGTGGTCGGCACCAAAGCGCGCATCCTCTACCAGGACGCCTGGGGACGCCGTGATATCGCCTTGAAATTCAACGAGCTCGTCCGCAATGGCGAGATCGGCCCCGTGATGCTCGGACGTGACCATCACGACACCGGCGGCACCGACTCGCCTTTTCGGGAAACCGCCAACATCAAGGACGGATCGAATGTGATGGCCGACATGGCCACCCACATCTATGCCGGCAATGCCGCCCGGGGCATGAGCCTCGTCGCTCTCCACAACGGTGGCGGGGTCGGTGTGGGCAAAGCGATAAACGGCGGCTACGGCCTCGTACTCGATGGAAGCCGCCGGGTGGATGAGATTATCAAAAGTGCCGTGATGTGGGATGTGATGGGTGGTGTGGCCCGTCGCGCCTGGGCACGAAACGAACATGCCATAGAAACATGCACAACCTTCAATGAAAACGCCGAAGGTTCCGTAACCATGCCATTTCCCACCGATGAAGAGGCCATCAGGAATCTTGTCGGCAAGAAATATAGAAAGGGAGGATATTGACCATGCGACCGATCGTGCAATGTGTACCGAACATTTCCGAAGGAAGGGACAAAGAGAAAATCGAGAGGATCATCGAACCTCTCAAGGACCACAACGGTTTCCATCTTGTCAGTTATGAACCGGATGCGGACTACAACCGTACCGTTATCACCCTTCTTGGGGACCCGGAGGAGATGCTTTCTCCGCTCCTCGCATTCATCGAACGCGCCCGGGAACTCATCGACATGAACAAGCACAAGGGAGAACACCCCCGGATGGGTGCGGTGGACGTGCTGCCCTTCATCCCCATCAGCGGCATCGACATGGAAGCGTGCACACGTTTCGCCAACCAGCTGGGAAAGCGCATCGCCGGTGAACTCGACATCCCCGTGTTCCTCTATGGAGAAGCCGCCACCAAGAAGAAACGCAAACGTCTTCCCAACATCCGCAAAGGCGAGTTTGAAGGCATGAAGGAGAAAATCCGGGGAAACGAATGGCATCCGGATTACGGTTCGCCGAGAATCCATCCGAGTTTCGGCACCATCGCCGTCGGTGCCCGACTGCCCCTGATCGCCTACAACATCGACCTTGCGACCGACAACATCGAGATTGCCAAACGCATCTCCCGGGCCATCCGCGGCTCAAGCGGCGGTTTCAAGCATGTGCAGGCGGGTCCCGCTCATCTGCAAGAACGCGGCCATGTCCAAGTGACCATGAACATTCTCAACTACAAGCAGAACCCCTTATACCGCATCCACGAGACCGTGAAGATGGAAGCCCTCCGACACAAGGTGGATGTCCCCTCTTCGGAGATCGTCGGGCTCATCCCCAAAGACACTATCATACGTTCGCTAAGGTATTACTACGCCGTCAAGGGCCAAAGTCTGGATGAAGAGGACATGCGTCTTTCGGAGATAGCGGAAGCGGCGAAGGAACACTTCGGCTTCCGTGATTTCGGCGTCGAGAAGATCATCGAAGCGAACATCGAGGAGGATTGAAGCCATGGCCGCCGATCTTATCGTCCGCAACATCGGCACACTGTGGACACCGAAAACCGCAAAGAGTCCCGCAAGAGGCAAGGAGATGACAGAGGTCCTAGAAATCAAAAATGCGTTTTTGGCCGTCAAGGACGGCGTCATCCTCGATATGGGCGAGGGAGACGGCGCCTCCCATGTGGGCGAAAGCACCATCGTCCACGACGCCCAAGGAGACCTCGTCACCCCGGGACTCGTCGATTCGCACACGCATGTGGTCCACTACGGTTCCCGTGAGTACGAGTTCGAAAAGAAGATGCGTGGTGTCCCCTACTTGAAAATCCTCGAAGAGGGCGGCGGTATCCTGAGCAGTGTGCGCGCCACCAGGGAAGCCACTCCCGAGGAACTCTACAGGCAATCCAAACAGAGTCTCGACACCATGTTGAGGCATGGGGTGACCACTGTGGAGGGAAAAAGCGGTTATGGGCTCGACATGGAGACCGAACTCAAACAGCTCCGAGTCCAGAAAACGCTCGATGCCGACCACCCCGTCGACATTGTACCGACATTCCTCGGTGCCCATGCGCTTCCCGGAGATTTCAAGAACGATCGCATGTCCTTTCTCGAACGTGTCGTCGACATGATGGGCACGGTCCGCGAGGAAGGATTGGCCGAATTTGTCGATATCTTCTGTGAGAAAAACGTTTTCGATGTGGAAGAAAGCCGCTACATTCTCTCGGAAGCGAAAAAGAGGGGGTTCGGCTTGAAAATCCACGCCGACGAGATTGAACCCCTGGGCGGTGTCGAACTCGCCTGTGAACTCGGTGCGGCAAGCGCTGACCATCTCATGGTGATCACCGACGAAGGCATCGCGGCCCTGAAGGATTCGGACACTGTGGCCAACGTCCTTCCGAGCACGTCATTCTATCTCGGCAGCGATTACGCTCCCGTGCGGAAAATGCTTCAAGAGGGAGTCGCCTTGGCCGTATCGAGCGACTACAATCCCGGGAGCAGTCCGAGCGAGAACTTCCTCTTCACGTTGAACATCGCCGCGATCCATCTGAAGATGTCTCCGCAAGAGATTCTGAACGCCTCGACAAGAAACGCCGCGCACAGCGTGAAACGGGCCGACAGAATCGGCGTACTGGAAAAGGACATGGCGGCGGACTTCGTCATCTATGATGCCCAGAATTTCCCCTATGTGCTCTATCATTTCGCTATCAACCATGTGCGCGACGTTTTCAAAAACGGCCGGTTGGTCGTCCACAACAAACAATGTGTCTGGGAGGATACGACATGAAATTGATCGATCTCACCGTACATGAATTCATCCGCGATCTGGATTCACCGAAGCCCGCTCCGGGAGGTGGCTCCTCGAGTGCTGTCGCCGCGGCCATGGGTGCCGCCCTCTCTCGCATGGTCGGACATCTCACGATTCCCAAGAAAAAGTTCAAGAAACTCGACACCGAAACCCAAGAGGAGATTATCGCCCTGCATGAGAAGATCAAAGACGAGGTGCGGAGATTCCTCGACCTTGTCGATGACGACACACGCGCCTTCAACGAGATCATGAGCGCCTTCAAGATGCCCAAGGACACCGAGAGGGAAAAGGACGAAAGGAAGAAAGCGATCGAGAAGGCGACCTACAAGGCAACGGAAGTCCCCTTGCGCATTGCCAGGATCGCCCATGGTGTCTTGATTCGACTCCGATTGCTCTTGGAACATGGGAACCAAAACGCCATCAGCGATATCGGTGTGGGGGCCCTCATGCTCCATGCCGGTCTCGAGGGAGCGGTATTGAATGTCAAGATCAATCTCGCTTCCCTGAAAGACGAAGACTTCAAGGAAAAGACGACCGAAGAGGTGGACCGCCTTCTTCAAGAAGGTGCGGAAGAAAGCCGTCGACTCGTCGAGGAAGTTCACGGAAGAATCGGCTGAAGAACGCTTTGTGCAATGGAATATGGGAATACCGGCCCCGGAAGAAAGGGCCGGTATTTTTGTGTTATTACCTTGACACGCATAGTAATGTTTGCTATGCTTTATTTATCATCACAACAAGCGAGGAGACTACCTGTGAGAAAGGAAAACCTCGGTGAACTGATCGCCAACGCGGCAAGCCACGGTGTCGGTGTCGGTCTCTCGGTCTTTGCACTTGCCATGCTCATCCTCAGAGCTGAAGGTGCGGCACAAGAAGCGATTGTCGCCGTCTTTCCCGTTTCTTTGCTCCTTCTCTATTCGATGAGCACACTGTATCATGCCTTTCCCACGAAGTTGCGGCGGACGAAATCCGTCTTTCGCCGGCTCGACCATTCGGCGATCTATCTTCTGATTGCCGGGACCTACACGCCGTTCGTGTGGTTCCTCGTCCCCACCGCCCAAGGATATGCGCTCTTGGTCGTGCTATGGACGATCGCCACGACGGGTATCGTTTTCACGACGCTTTGGGTCAACCGCTTCCTGGTTCTTCACGTCGCGATGTATCTCCTGATGGGTTGGAGTGTCGTATTCCTCTGGAGCGATGTCCACGCGGCCATTTCACCGGTGGCTTTCACTTATCTCATCGCGGGGGGCATCAGTTATACGGCCGGAATCGCCTTCTATGCCGTCCGTCTCCGTTTCTTCCATTTCATATGGCACATCTTCGTGCTTGGTGGTTCTTTATTGCATATCATCTCCGTCTATCACTTGTTGTGAAAAGGAAATCTGAAGAAAGGTAATGGTGAAAACCATGGGAACAATCGGACTCATCATCGACAGCACCGTGTATCTCTCCGCCGAAGACATCGAAAAGCATGATATTCGCGTCGTGAGCCTCCACGTCCTCGAGGGGGAGAAAGTGCATCTGGAAACGGACATCAGCCCCGAATTCGTTTTTGAGCGTCAGGATGCCGGACATAAGTTCACCACCTCGCAACCGACACCCGAGGCTTTCAAGAAGGCCTATGAGGAAATGTTCGCGAAGGGTTATGAGAACATCGGGGTCATCACCATCTCCCACGGCTTGAGCGGGACTTATCAAAGCGCCGCCGCCGCCAAGGAGCTCATCGACAATCCCGCTGCCGTCCACGTTTTCGACACGCAGAACGCCGGATTCGGCAACGAGTTGCTCGCCACGGAATTCCTCCGTTTTCGTGCGCAAGGCGATGACTTCGAAACGCTGGTGCAAAACATGGAGCATATCATCGAACGCGCCCACCTCTTCTTCACGGTCCAGAACCTCTATTCCCTGCAAAAAGGAGGAAGGCTCTCTCGCAGCCAGGCCTTCTTGGGTACGGTCCTCCGCGTCAAGCCCGTGATACGTCTCACAGAAGGAAAACTGAAACTCGTCCACAAAGAGAGGTCATTCAAGAAACTCTACGACTATCTCTTGGATGCCATCAAGGAGGATGTCGAAGGAAAGGGGACGCTCCATGTACGTATGGTAAGTCACAACTCACAGGAAAGTGTTGACATCATGAGAAAGCGTCTGGAGGAATCTTTCAAAGACATCCACTTGACGACGACCGATTACATCGGTCCGGTGTTTGCCATCCATATCGGAAAGAAGGGTTTCGGCATCACATGGTATGCGGAATGACATAAAACAAAGGCCCGGTGAGCCGGGCCTTTTTGTATGGGAAACCGCTTGGATGAAGCATCTTGTCAATCGTCACCATCGGGCGGATCCGTGGAGGTGCGGCGGAAATAGTCGGTGTTCAAGATGTAACGGGAGATCTGTTGTTTGTGGATGACACGATTGTGTTGCCGCAAAACATCTTCCTCCGTCAGGCCTTCCGTGCGGAACCCGATGGGGTCTTGTCTGCTCAAATCATAGAACATGTGTTCGTTCAAGAAGTCGGAGTTCACAAAGACAACCGTGTTCTTCCCGTCGGCAAAGACATCCTCTCCCATGATGCGGTCATGATGGAGATCGATGCCGAAGAGGTTGGCCAATGTAGGCATGACGTCCACACTCGACATTGTCGTGTCGACATGTGTCCTCTCGATGGAGGGATTGTAGATGAGGAAGGGGACGTTGTGCAGGTTCAAGGCGGTTTCGTCGAGGTCTTTCACATCGTCATAGAGCTCAAGGTTCTGTCTGGTGATCCCGTAAGCGAAATGGTCGCTCGCGATCATGATGACCGTGTCGTCCAAGCGCCCTTCGTTTTCTAGTGTTTCCAACAGGTAGCCCAAAGCCAGATCGAGTTCATAATGGGCGGCGTGGAAATGGAGGAAAGTTTCCCGTACAGGATCATCGAAGGCCTCTAGCCGCTCTTGAAAACGGACGTCCTCTTCGGCGAAGATCTCTTCGATGATGGGCAGATTCTTGATCGCGATCGGATGGTCTTCGTCATAAGGCAAATGTCCGCTCACGGTCAAATAGTAGGCGAAGAAACGTTCGTGGTCCAAGACGTTGTCGAGGGAATTTTCGAACATTTCCAGATCGCTCGGCCAGGGGTGGTATCCCACCATGTCTTCTTCGCTGTCGCGCGGGGCGCCGGGCACGAAATCCTCGTCAAGAAGGCCGAGATCGACGGCGCTGTAATATTCGTCGAAACCGATCGTGTTCAGGTGGAAATTGCTCCGGGGATAGAAATGGTCGGTGTAATTGTGGTGGGCGATGGTGTGATAGCCCGCTTCGTCGAATCGTCTGGGGAGGGTTTCTGGGAACTCGTTATCCAGGTAGGTCTGCATGGAAAGCATGTTCTCGGCGTCGGCGCTCGGAAAATAGGAAGTGTGCATCATGAATTCGGTATCGGCCGTGTATTGGTAGTAGGGCGGCGCATAGAAACTGTCGAAAACGAGCGCGTTGTCTTTCATCTTGTAGAGGTTGGGCATGAGGTGGGGGTCGATGCTGAATGTGTCGAGAGACTCGGCTATGATCATGATGAGGTTCTTGTCCTCGAAACGCCCCGTGAAATCGTTTTCCCCATGTGTGTCCCGGTTTTCGATGAAACGACGGACGAGTTCGTCCATGTGTTCTTCTTCCTGTGGCGATTTCAGCATGTTGCGGAAATTGATGCGTGTGTAGGTGAGCAGTCCGAAACGGTCGATGGAGAGCCGGGGACTGTAGACCAGCTCGTAGAGGTCGTGGTCGGAATAGATGTAGTCGTAGCCTTCATCCGGAAGCGGCTCACGGTTGATGGTTTGCACGGCGAGAAAGAGCAACACGAAAGATGCGAGAAGATGGAAGACTGGCGCAAAGGGCCTCTCATAGCGGATGTCAAACGTTATGGTGTTATGGCGGCGTCTTACGACAAGGTAGATGATGAACACGAGGAGCGGGACATAGAAGAGGACCTGTATCCATTCGAAGTTGTGGAAGATGCGATCATAGAAGCCGATCACAACTCCCGCACGAGTCAAGGCGCTCACGGAGTAGAAATTGTCCATGACGAGATAATATATCGTTTGCGAGAAATAGAGGGCATTCAAAAGGACCAAGGAGACCAGAATGAAAGTCTTGACGAGACGCGGCTTGAAAAAACGCAAAAAGAATGTCATAAATGCGGCGTAGGTGAACGAGAACAATGTGACACGCCAAAAATTGACATCAAGTCCGCGATTCAATGTCGCCACACGGAAAATGACCTCGAAAAAGAGGATGATAGCGAACAATAGGACGAAAATTGTCAACACGCTGAAGCTTTTGGGTTTCAGCATGATATATGCCTCCTTGTCAAAGACAGTATACTAAAGAATCGCCAATATGAAAAGAGAAAGGAACGAATGTGATACGACATCCCGCGGGCAGGGGGAAACACCTTGACAATCCCGGGGTTATCCCATAGAATGTTTATAGTCTTTTCACAGGTTGATATTTGGCGGCTGTGGCGAAGAGGTCAACGCACCGGATTGTGGCTCCGGCATTCGAGGGTTCAAATCCCTTCAGTCGCCCCAAGGATTGGGCTATGGCCAAGAGGTTAAGGCATCGGACTTTGACTCCGACATCGGTGGTTCGAATCCACCTAGCCCAGCCATTGTGCGGGTGTGGCGGAACTGGCAGACGCGCTAGATTTAGGATCTAGTTCTTCGGAGTGCAGGTTCAAATCCTGTCACCCGCACCATAAGGCACCCATCAAGCGGACACAATCCTCCCAGCCTTCTTGGACGGATTGTGTTTTTCTTGTGGTTGAGGGATTCCACACTTTTCGGATTTGAGTCTGAACAAGAGGTACAAGAAGATGTTATAATGAAATGTGTTCCATGCGTTCATCATATGTTGGCTTCTTGATGCACTTTTCCAAGAAGCCATAAAACATATAGAGAGACAGACCTGCAGGGAACAAGAAGGTGGGACATGTGATCCGTGTGAAATTCTATGGCAGACTGAAAGCCCGCTACGGAATCAGGATGACGAAGGTGTCGGGGTCCTCTCTTGATGAAGTCATCGACGCCATCGTGACAAGGCATCCGGAAGTCCGCAAAGAGGATTTGCGAAACGCCACGGTCATCGTCAACCGCAAAGAAAAAGTGGGAAAAGACAACAAAGGCCTTTCGTTCTCTTCCGGAGACGAATTGGTGTTCATCTCTCCTGTGGGAGGCGGATGACCCCCGCAGCATGGAGTTCATGTTCAAAGACGAACCATGCGATATATTGACATGAAACGAGAAAGCGAAGAACATGGGAATCTTCATCTAGAAGGTCAATATGCGTAAAGTCCAACTGGTCACCGACAGCACCTGCGATCTTTCCGAGGATCTCATCCAAAAGCGCGATATTGATCTCGTGCCCCTGAACGTCAATTCCGATGATGAATCCTACCAAGACAACGTCGATCTCACAACAGAAGAGATGTATGATAAGGTCAAGGAGAAAGGGAAGGTGCCCAAGACATCAGCCGCCGCTCCGGCGCTTTTCGAGGAGGTTTTCCGCAAGCACCTCGATGAAGGCAAGGCTGTCGTCTTCACGGGCATCGGCTCGAAGTTCTCCGCCACCCTCCAAAACGCGCTCATCGCCAAGAACGCCATCGGTTCGGAGGACATCCATCTCGTCGATTCCGAGAATCTCTCATCAGGGACGGGGTTATTGCTTTTGAAGGCGGCGAAACATCGGGATCAGGGTCTTGAAGCGAAAGAGGTCGTCGACAATGTTTCCGGACTCACCTCCAAAGTGCGCACCCGGTTTGTCATCGACACCCTGGAGTATCTGCATAAGGGAGGAAGGCTCAAAGCGATTTCACACTTTGTCGGCTCCATGCTCCGGATCAAGCCGATCATCAAGGTCGTCGACGGTGAGATGGCCATCGGTAAGAAAGCCCGGGGCAACATCGGGGTGGGGCATCAAGCTCATGCTAAAAGATGCATTGGAGGACAAGGAGCGAATGGATAATGACTTCCTGATGATCACTCATTCCCAGGCGACCGCTTCCGCCGATTACATCCGCTCGCGTATCATAGATGAACTGGATATCGACAACATCTACGAGACCCGGCCGGGAACGCTTTTCAATTGGTGGGAAATCGCTAAAGCAAGGCTTTTATGTCATCAACACGATTCAATTTCTCCCAACTCAGGTCGAGGTCATCACGACCGAAATGGCCGTAGGCCGCCGTCTGTAGATATATGGGTTTTTGGAGGTCGAGATTCTTGATGATGGCTTTCGGGCGCAAATCGAAGACCTGGCGAATGATGGTGATCATCTCGTCGTGCTTGATTTTCCCGGTGCCGAAAGAGTCCACACCGATGCTCACGGGCTCGGTGACACCGATGGCGTAGGCCAGTTGGACCTCCAAGCGGTCGGCCACACCGGCGGCCACCATGTTCTTGGCCACATGACGGGCGGCATAGGAAGCACTCCTGTCCACCTTGCTAGGGTCTTTTCCGCTGAAGGCGCCACCACCATGGCGTGCTTGACCGCCATAGGTGTCGACGACGATCTTTCTTCCCGTCAGTCCGGCGTCCCCGTGGGGACCGCCAATGACGAACTTGCCAGTGGGATTGATATAGTAACGTGTCTCCTCATCAACGAGGTGTTTCGGTAAAACGGGTTGGAAGACATGTTTCCTGATGTCGGCATGGATCTTTTCCTGCTTGATGTTCGGTGCGTGTTGTGTGGAAAGCACGACGCTGTCGATGCGCAGGGGCTTTTCGTTCTTGTCATATTCGATGGTGACCTGTGTCTTGCCGTCCGGACGGAGATAGGGCAGCGTGCGGTCTTTACGGACATCGCGCAGACGGCGCGCAAGATTTTGTGCCAGGACATGTGTCAAGGGCATGAATTCTGGAGTCTCGTTTGTCGCATAGCCGACCATGATTCCCTGGTCGCCGGCTCCGAGCTCGTCGGTGTCCTTTTTGTCGACGCCTTGGGCGATGTCTGGCGATTGCGGGTCGATGGCCACGAGCACGCCCATGGTCTCCGCATCGAAACCGTATTTTCCGCGGTCATAGCCGATGTCTTTGACGGTCTTTCTGACGATGCCCTGGATGTCGACATAGGTCTCGGTGGTGATTTCACCCATGACGAGGATGAGTCCGGTCGTGGCTGCGGTCTCGCAGGCCACGCGGGCGTCGGGGTCGTCGGCCAGAATGGCATCGAGGATGGCATCGGATATCTGGTCGCAGATCTTGTCGGGATGGCCTTCGGTCACAGCCTCCGAAGTGTAGAGTTTACGGTTGTTCGTGGTCATTGTCATCACTCTTCTTTCGCTTTGTATTCCGGTAGCGAGCAAAGCACGTCCTCGGCGTGACCGCTTGATTGCACTTTGCGTCGGCTGATCACGATGTCGCCCGACTCATCGAGGACGAAGGTGCTTCTTTCGACCCCGAGATGGGTCTTGCCGAACATCTTCTTCTCTTTGAGGACATCGAAAGCTTCGCAGAGGTCTCCATCGGTGTCGCTCAAAAGAAGGATGTCAAGGCCGTGTCTCTCCTTGAAACTCTTGTGGGATTCAACGGAATCAAGACTGACACCGACAATCTTGTAACCTAGCGAAGCGAACTCCTCTTTCAACGCGGTGAACTCTTTCGCTTCCGAGGTGCATCCCGGGGTGTTGTCCCTGGGATAGAAGTAAAGGACGATCCTTGTCGGTAAGAAATTCCGCAACATGTGTGTTTTTTCGTCACTTCCCTGTAAGGGGATGTCCAGATAGTTCATCTCTTCGGCACTTCCTCTCTTTTTGGGAACGGGGTCGTAGCCCCCCTTGGAAAAAGGGTTGCAGCGTATAATGCGGAAAAACGTCAGAAAACCGGCATAGAAGAAGTTGCGGGTCTCGAAGGCTTCCTTGGCATAAGAACTGCATGTCGGTGTGAACCGGCAAGTGGGCTGCCTGTTTTTGGTGACATCCCGATAGAGGTCGATGAGCTTGATCACAAATCTTTTCATCGCTACACCCCGCTACACTTACACTAATCATATCAAACAAGCGGTTTTCCTGCAATAGATTTGACGCGTCAGCCACTTTCCTCCCATAGACATCAAGAGGAGATTTTGGTAGAATGTACAAGGTGATTGTATGGCAGAAGAAACGGCTGTCGAAACGTTCTTCGACTATCTCGACCGTGTGGCCGTAAAACTTAATGAGTCCCAGAGAATTCCCTACCTGAAAGGCCTCTCTGAGGCGCTCCAATATTTGTTGGAAGACAATACGAGCATGCGCTTGGGAAACGAGACGGAAGAAAGCTTGAAAGAACAAAAGAAGACGGTGTCGGACACCTCTTTCGAGAAGGAGACGGTGCGCAAGGCTATCCAGCTCGCACTCCTGAAAGGTTTCAAACATGAAAACATCACCAATTCGATGGTCACCCCGGATTCGATCGGCATGTTCATGACGTATCTTGCCAAAAAACTCTATCCCGAGACATCCGCCGGAAGTATTCTTGACCCCTTGGCGGGAACGGGAAACCTCCTCGCGACATTCCACAACCACTATGACGAAGAGAGCGTGCTTATCGGCATTGACAGTGATGCTCTACTCTGCCGGCTGGCACGGAACACGTTGGATGCTTTGGATGCCGAAAGCCAGATTTTCCATCAGGACACCCTCACCTACAAAGGTGTTCCCGTAGATATGATCGTCTGTGATTTCCCCATCGAAAGCGTCGACAGACGTCACGCCTATTTTCCCTATCAAGTCGTCTTGCATCATATGCAGCATTTGCGGCCGGGCGGTTATTTCCTCTCTCTGGTCGAGAACGACTTCTTCGCGCAGCACGAGAAGGAGAGATTCAAGAAGACCCTGCTGGAGGAAGCCCACCTTGTCGGGTTGGTGAAACTTGATGAAGGCCTCTTCGAGAATCACCCCCAGAGCATTCTCATCATGAAAAAGAAGGTCGACGAGAACGAGAAACATCCCGAAGATTTCCTGCTTGTGGATCTGCCCCCCTTCAGGGATGAGCAAGCGTTCCCGCAAGCTTTACAAAAAATCGAACAATGGTTCGAAAACAAGAGAGGTTGAACGACGATGAAAATCATGGCCGTAAACGCCGGTAGTTCCTCCCTGAAATTCCAACTTCTGGAAATGCCCGCAGAAACTGTCATCGCCAGCGGACTGGTCGAACGGATCGGTTTGGCCGCCGCCGTTTTCAAGTTGAACTATGACGGTGAAAAACACGAGGAGACGCTCGATGTGCCCGACCACAATGTGGCGGTGAACGTCGTGCTCGATAATCTTGTGAAGTTCAGCGTGGTCGCTTCATACGATGAAATCGCGGCGGTGGGACACCGTGTCGTCCATGGCGGTGAGAAATTCAGCGATTCGGTGGTCATCGAAGACGAGGTCATCGAAGCCATCGAGGCGATGAGCGACCTCGCTCCCTTGCACAATCCCGCGAATCTCACAGGAATCCGCGCCTTCATGGACGCTCTGCCGGGAAAACCGATGGTCGCCGTTTTCGACACGGCATTCCATCAGACCATGGAAAAGGACGTCTACATCTATTCCACACCCTATGAATGGTATGAAAAACATGGCGTCCGCAAATACGGTTTCCACGGGACGAGCCACAAGTATGTTTCTCGTCGCGTTGCGGAAATCATGAAGAAAGACATCCGGAATCTCCGGACCATCGTACTCCACATTGGCAACGGCGCGAGCATCTGTGCTGTCAACGGCGGTGTGAGCGTCGATACATCGATGGGATTCACACCGCTTGCCGGCATCCCCATGGGAACACGAAGCGGAGACATCGATCCCGCGATCGTCGAGTTCATCAGCCAAAAAGAGGACAAGACTGTGAAAGAAGTCATGAACGACCTCAACAAGGCATCCGGGTACCTCGGAATCAGCAACGTCTCCTCCGATTCCCGTGACCTCTGGGCGGCTGCCGACAAGGGTGACGATCGTGCGCTTTTGGCCATCCGGAAACAATCCAAGATGATCGCCGATTATATCGGCGCCTACTTCATCCAGATGGATGGCGTCGATGCCATCGCTTTCACGGCGGGTGTCGGCGAAAACGCTCCCCGTACACGCAAGATGATCGCCGAAAGACTTTCGGCGCTTGGTGTCGAGCTGGACGAAAAGGCCAACGAGGTGTGCGGCGAAGAGCGGACCATCTCCACGGCGAAATCCAGAGTGGCCCTCCTTGTCGTCCCGACCAACGAGGAAGTCATGATTGCGAGAGACACCGTCCGTTTGACGGAATCCTGACAAAAAGAAACGTTTTCCTGAACCGAAAAGAAAAAGGGGGATCGCTTCGTATCATACCAGTGAGGAGGTATGATCATGAAGCGATTCGTTATTTTCGTGGGTGTCCTTTTGTTTTGGGGAGGCATTTCGTTACAGGCGTCAAATGATGATTTGCGCATCGTGGAAACAAGGAAGATCATGGGAAACGGCCATCCCGTGCTGGTTATGGAAGTCAGTGGCAAAACGAATTTCCAGATCGAACGCGGTTCCGCCAAGAAGGATTACACGGCGACCCACGCCGCTACCTTCGGTGACAAGTATCTGTTCTTCGGTTATGTGATCGAACATGAAGACGAAGACAGACTCTACAACGGCTTCATATTGATGGCGGATTGTCAAGGTGAAGTGGTTTTTGAGGAAGAGATCGATCTGGGCCATGATGAAGAAATCGTCCACGTAAAAAGACTTGATGACATGCTGGTTCTACACATCCAGCAATGGAGAGATGAAGCGTATGAACACGTGGCCGACCATTTTCTCCTTTATGAAGGCAATGATTTGCAGGAGAGTGTTATGGTCCCCACCAGGCTCGAGCGGGTCGAAAAACACCGGGAAATCCTTTATTTGAGCGAAAAAAGTCAAGGCGGATTCGAGCTCGCCCTCAATCGACATGGAGACTTTCTCACCCCGGAAGAAGCCCTCGAACTCGAAAAGAACGGCGAGTATGACACCGGCACGACCTTCCACTTCCTTCAAAAAGCCTTCTATGAAGGTGAAGAAATCATCGGACCCTTGCATTTCGATTATCCCGGTCATTTTGTTATCACAATGCAAGACGAGACATACGATTTCACCATCCATCCCCAAATTGAGGGTGTGAAGGCGCATGAGACCCGTGATGAGCCGTTTTCCATCACGATTGATGCCGGGCAACCGTTCTTGAATAACACCGCATATGCCAGCGGCGAGACCATAAGTGAACCGGGATATCATCTACTCAAGGTGGCGGGTATGAACGGTTATGAGAAGAAGGTGCCGTTCACCCTCACATCGGGCCTATCCGGTGTCGAGTCCCACACGGTCCATGAGAATCCCCTCACACTCTCGTTCATGGGAGAAGGTCGTTTGAACGGTGAAAGCATCGATTCAGGGATGCTTCTCGCCGAAAGCGGTAGTTATGTCTTGGAGATCGCGGGAAAAAACGGCTATCTGGAATCCCATCATTTCGAACTCGATATTGAGGAAGGAACACCGGGAAATGGCTTTGTGAAGCTCGAGATGATTCTTGTCGGTGTGACTGCCGTCGCTGTCGGATTACTGCTTTATCGGCTTTTCAAAAAACCCTAGACTTATGCGGAAGCATAAGTTTTTTTTGTACCGGTATGGTATAATCCGAGGTGTGAACGGTGGTGGTTCTCTTGATTTGCAGCCCTTATCTGGAAACGGCCCTGAGCTTTTCCGGTTCCAACATCACAATCGCCTCCGCAGTCGAAGAAGCGCATCACAAGGAGATGCGTGTTTTGTCGTTGACGGATTGGAAGATGCATGGGGCATACAAGTTCCACGAAGCCTGCAAAAAATCGGGAATCGCTCCCATCATCGGTTTGCAAGTCGAATTCGCACCCTTTTACAAGGATCTTCCCCTCCATTTGATTTTGTATGCGAAAAACGAACACGGTTACAAGAACCTGTTGAAGCTTTCCGGCAACAATGAGCCTTTGGATGCCTCCTCACTGAAAGAACAAAGCGAAGGCATCACCGTTGTCTTGAACGGTTGTACGGGCGAGGCGAAAGCCCTCTATGACGAGGGGTCCGTGCAAGCGCTGCGGAGCCTTTTCCAGGAGATGAAATCCCTGTTCCCCGATATCTTCCTCGGTGTGCCCGAGGAATATGATGTCCCTTTCCCCATCAAACGGCTGCCGCTAGACAGAGTCATGTATCTCAAAGAAGAAGACGGCGAGGTCTTTTCAATCCTGCGACGCATCTTCCAAAGAACGCCGCTTGCTTCGTTTCCCAAAGAACGCAAGTCCTTCAAGAGCGAGAGGGAACTCGCGGGTCTTTTGTCGAAAGAAGGAAAAGAGACTCTTGAGACGTTTTGTAAAAAACATGCTCTCGACCTCTCTTTTCCCAAACCCGCCCTGCCCGGGTTCAGGACTCCCGAAGGGATCACGAGCGGCCGTTTCCTCCGGGCTTTGGCCCAGAAGGGACTGGACAAAAGATTGAAAGGACGCCGTCTGGATCGCGGGGTTTATGATGAACGTCTCGCGAAAGAACTCGGGACGATCCACGAAATGGGCTATGACGACTACTTCCTCATCGTCTGGGATGTCGTCCGATATGCGAAGGGGAGAGGCATACTCGTCGGTCCGGGCCGGGGCAGCGCCCCGGGAAGCCTTGTCGCTTATGCACTTGGCATCACCACGGTGGATCCTTTGGAACACGGACTTCTTTTTGAGCGTTTCCTGAACAAGGCGAGACGTAGCATGCCCGATATCGATATCGATTTCCCCGACCAGTCACGTGACGAGGTGCTGAGATACGTTCGCGACACCTACGGCGAGGACAATGCGGCTCTGATTTGCACGTTCGGCACATTCCTTTCCAAGAGCAGTCTTCGCGACACGGCCCGCGTTTTGGAAATCGAGTCCCGCTATGTGACGGAAATGACCCGCAAGGTGGGCCGCTTCGGCTCGATCAAGAAGATGCTTTCCGAGGACGAGGATGTCAAGAACCGTATGAACGACCCCCGGTTGAAGCATTGGCTTTTGACGGCCGCAAGAATCGAAGGACTTCCGCGTCACGTGTCCACGCATGCGGCGGGTGTGATCCTCTCCGAAAAGCCTTTGATTTCCTACACACCTCTGCAGGAAGGGCTCGCCGGCCTCAAGGAAACCCAATACGAACAAAGCGACCTCGAAGCGATGGGACTTTTGAAGATCGATTTCTTGGGATTGCGTAATCTCTCGATGATAGAAGAAGTCTGTGCAAGGGTTGAGAAATACGAAACGAGGACCATCTATCCCTACCGGTTACCCACAGACGATGAGAAGACCTTCCGTTTTTTGCGGGAAGGAAGCACCACGGGAATCTTCCAGCTCGAAAGCCGGGGCATGCGGCGCCTCATCCGCCAGATGCGTATCAAAGAATTCGCCGACATTCCCGTCGTCTTGGCCCTCTATCGTCCCGGACCCATGGAAAGCATCCCCCTCTATCTGAAACGCCGTTTCAAGCGGGCGGAGAAGGAAAGCGTCGCCAAGGATGTCGATCCCATCCTCGCCCCGACCGAAGGGATTCTCCTCTATCAGGAGCAGATCATGGCGATTGCCCATGATTTTGCCGGTTACACGCTCGATGAGGCCGATATCCTCCGTCGTGCCGTGAGCAAGAAAGAACGGACGATACTCGAAAAAGAACGGAAGAATTTCGTGCAGAAGGCGAAACGGGCCGGAAGGGACGTCCGTCTCGCAGACAGGATATACGATTATATCGTCAAGTTCGCCGACTACGGCTTCAACAAGTCCCATTCCGTTGCTTACGGACTCATATCCTACTGGATGGCCTATCTCAAGGCGAATCATCCGGCCCACTTCTTGTCGGTGTTGATGCAGAGCGCTTTGACAAACGAGGACAAGATGCGACTCTACATGCGGGAAGCGCTGGAACACGACCTCCATGTCATGGGGCCCGATGTCAACGAGAGCGGCTATGAGTTCAGTCTCTCCGGCAACAGACTCTATTATCCCTTGCACGGGGTCAAGACCATAAGTCGGGACAAGGCCGTGGCCTTTGTCGAGCTCCGTGCGAAGATCACTCTCCGCACCTTTGTCGATTTTATCGTGAAGACCCGCAACATCTTCAACCGCCGCCAAGTCGAGTATCTCATCCATGCCGGCGCCCTCGATTCTTTCGGACTCTCGAAAAAGACGATGGCGAAGAATCTGGATGCCGTCATGGAAGCGGCCGATTACGGTGATACCATCGATTGGGACCAGTTCGTCCTCACGGATGCCGGCGAATACGACCACGAGACCCTCCGCCAAAACGAACGCGAGGCTCTCGGGCTGAATCTCGCCTATGATGCTCTCCGACCCTATGAGGCTCTCATCAGGAAGAAGGGTCTCAGGCTCCCCTCGGAGGTCGAGGACGTTCCGTTGAAGAAAGAGGTCGGCGTCATTGGCATTTTGCGGGAGAAACGGGAAATCACGACCAAAAAGGGCGACAGGATGGCCTTTTTGGAAATCGATGACGGAAACTCTTCCATGAACGCGGTGTGTTTTCCCGAAACTTATCGTCGCTTTCAGGAGGTTTTGGAGGAGGGCAAGGTACTTTGGTTTCAAGGCAGGGTGACACTCCGGGAGGGTAAGCGACAGTTCGAACTCACATCCGCCAATGCGGCGGAAACTTAATGTTTGCCTGTGTTTGTGCTATAATACGCCAAAGATGACGCAACCGAAGAAGGTGGATTATGAAACGGATAGCTCTTTTGACTTCGGGAGGCGACGCCCCCGGCATGAACGCCTGCGTCCGGGCCGTGGTCCGGAGCGCGATCGCCTCGGGAATCGAAGTCCGGGGTGTGCGCGACGGATACAAGGGTCTTGTCGAGGGAAACATCGAACCATTGCTCCGTCAAGCCGTTTCCCGTATTATCAACCGGGGCGGGACCATACTCGGAAGCGCCCGCTACGAGGCTTTCAAGGAGGACGCCGCACAGGAGAAGGCCATCCGGATGATGAAAGAGCATTCCATCGAAGCTCTTGTCGTCATCGGCGGGGGAGGGACGTTCCGCGGGGCTTTGGATTTGGCCAAAAAAGGTGTCCGTATCGTCGGTATACCGGCGACCATCGACAACGACATCGCCGCCAGCGATTATTCCATCGGGTTCTTCACCGCCGTGGACACCGCCGTGCAGTCCATCGACAAGTTGCGCGACACATCCGATTCCCATCAGCGCTGCAGCGTTGTCGAGGTCATGGGCCGAAATGACGGCGATATCGCGCTTTTTGCCGGTATCGCTACCGGGGCCGACATCGTCGTGACACCGGAGACCGGCTTCGATCAACACGAAGTGATACAGAGTGTTCAAGAGGCCTTCGAGAAGAACAAGCGTCACGCCATCGTCATCATCACCGAAAACATCACCGATGTCTCCCGGCTGGCCGAGGACATTGAAGAAGCCACGGCTTTCGAGAGCCGTGCCACCGTGTTGGGCCATGTACAACGCGGCGGCACTCCCGTGGCTTTCGACCGCTACCTCGCCGCCCGCATGGGGCAAAAAGCCGTGGCATTGTTGGCAGAGGGCGCGACGGCCCGCATCTTGGCGCTCCAAGGAGGTACCATCAGCGATTGTGGGCTGGAAGAGGCCCTTTCCGCAAAGAAGGAATCCCGCCGGGAACTTGTGGACCTGGTGACACAATTCAGGCATTGAGGAGGTTTCCATGATACCCTTCAACCAAACGAAGATTGTCTGTACCATCGGACCGGCAACGGAAAAGAAGAGCATGATGCGCAAACTCATCGTGAGCGGGATGGACGTCATGCGGCTCAACTTTTCCCATTCCGATCACGCCGACCACAAAAGACGCCTGGAGACGCTCAAATCCTTGAACCGGGAACTGGGAACGAATGTCGCGAGCCTTCTGGACACGAAGGGTCCCGAGATTCGCACGCATGGTTTCAAGGGCGGAAAAGCCCGGATCCGTGTCGGAAGCGAGATCACCATCCATATGGAAGAAATCGTCGGTGACGATACGGAATTCAGTGTCACCTATCCCGACCTATACAAGGATGTCGACAAGGGGGCCATCCTCATTGTCGACGACGGATATCTCACACTGAAGGTCACCGACATCGATGATGAGAAACGGCTCATCAAGGCCATCGCTTTCAACACCCACACCATCAAGGACCGCCGCGGCATCAATGTGCCCGGCGAGGTGCTGAATCTCGATTTCATCTCCGAAAAGGACAAACAAGACATCCTCTGGGCCTGTGAAAACGGAATCGACTTTATCGCCGCCAGTTTCGTCCGCCGGGCCGAAGATGTCGAAGAAATCCGGAAAATCGTGAAAAGCCACTGCGACAGGGATATTCCCATCATCGCCAAAATCGAGAACCAAGAGGGCGTCAACAACATCGACGAGATCATCGAGATCGCCGAAGGTGTCATGATCGCGAGAGGAGACCTCGGTGTCGAGGTACCGCCCGAGGAAGTCCCCGTCATCCAAAAGGACATCATCGCCCGTTGCCACAAGAAGGGCAAGGTCTCCATCACCGCCACACAGATGTTGGAGAGCATGCAGGAGAACCCCAAGCCCACACGGGCCGAGGTGAGCGATGTCGCCAACGCCATCCTCGATGGCGCCGACGCCACGATGCTATCGGGAGAGAGTGCCATCGGCAAATACCCGATTGAATCGGTCGAGGTCATGAGAAACATCGCCAAGAGGATGGAAAAAGAACTCGACCGGTATCCACTCTTGAAACGGGCCAACGAGGATTCCGCCAAGGACATCCCGAGCAACATCGCCATGAGCGCCGCGCACGCCGTCTTGCAGGGGCAAGCGGACCTCGTCATCGCCCCTTCGGTTTCGGGAAACACCGCGCGCCTCCTTTCCAAGAACCGTCCCGACACGATGATTCTCGCTTTGGTGCCCACAGCGGAGAAAGCCCGCAGTCTCGCCTTGTACCACGGCGTTCACGCCGTCCCCTTCGAACTTGGTGAAGAGACGGAATCCCTCATCAAGAGGAGCATCGAGTTCGTCAAGAAGGAACAACTCGTCGGCTCGGGCGCGAGAGTCATCATCACAGGCGGCTTCCCTCTCGGAACGACGACCAACAGTTTCCGTATTCTCGACATCTGAATCATGCCGGCAAGGTTTTCCGGGGAGGTGCATGCATGAACACATTCCTGAAGGAACTCGAACGACATCTGTCCCGTCTTGATGATGCGGATAGAAAAGAGATTCTCGATCATTACGAAGAGCGGTTCCGTCACGAGAGAATTTTCGAAGGAAAGACGGATGAGGAGATCATTCAAGGCATCGGCAGTCCCGAAGAACTGGCGGCGAGGGTCTTGAAGAAACACGGTATCACTCCGCCGGTCAGCAGGGAATCTCCCGAACGCGAAGTCCGCACCGGCCGTATGGTGGGGGTCGTCCTTTTCGACATCTTCATTGCGGCCTGGCTTCTGCCACTTCTTTTCGCTCTCCTCTACAACATGTTGATGGCGTATGGACCCCTCTTTCACATATTGACGGGGCCCGAAGTACCCTCATGGTCTTTCTTGGCCCATTTCGCCCTCGTCCTGGGCGGGGCCGTGCTCTGGGGACTTTTGATCCTTTTCGTCTATGATGCCACCATCTCCTTCATACACCATCTTCTCCGCATCAACATGGAGGCTTTCAGCATCGGTCACAAAGAAGACACGTTGCGGCGCATCCGCTCTCTCAAGGCCAAGAACTATTTCCAAAAACGGCCAAGTGCCGCCAGGACCAAGGGCATCGTCACGGTGGCCGGTCTCATCCTCTTGCTTGCGGGGCTCGCTGTCACGAGCGTGCAGGAGGTCAGAGCGACACCCATAGCCTATCTGGACCATGAAGAAAGCGTCACGGTCACCGAAATCGCCACTTGGGATGTGGACATCGTGGCGGATACGGGCGATGTCACCTTCCATGTCACCGCCGGGGACGAATTCCTTGTCGAATCGCATCTTCCGGAGGACGCTTCCGTTTCCCTGGATTTCTCCGCTGACGAGAAACGCCTGGAAGTACGTGTCGAACTGGATCGGAGTTTCTGGCAGAACTTTTTCTTTTTCGGCTTCAGCCGGGAAAGGGCCACCATCGACATATATGTGCCTGAAACAGTCCTTTTGGGAGATGTCGGGGTGGAAGTCGTCAACGGACGGCTCGTCTCATCCAACATCGATTACGAGAGCTTGCACATCCGCACGACGAACGGCGACATCAACATCCGTCACGCCCTGATTGCGGAAAATCTCGATGTCCAGACGACAAACGGCAGCATCGCCTTGCGACATGTCGATTCCCCGGATTTCGAACTCCGTACGACGAACGGTGCCATCGAACTGCAAGACCTGCATGATCCAACCGATCCCGGACGCAATCTCACCGCCCGGAGCACTAACGGGGGTATCGAGGTGGAGAACGTCTATGTGGAGAAGGCCACCCTCCGGACGACGAACGGGAATATCAACTATTTCAATGACGATACCACATTCGAAGTCGATTTGGACGCCCGGACCACAAACGGGACCATAAGGACAGGGATAGGGGAATAATACGGCTCTTTCCCCTTTTGTGAATTTTGGCGGCGATATTGTTGTGGCGTGTTCACATTGTATGATATAATCGTACCCGACCGAACATTCGGTCGGGTACTTATTTACGGTTCTCACACACATAAAACAAGGATGTGGCGTATATGAAAAATTTCATCGACTATTCCGTGACGAAGGTTGTGACCGTCATCATGGCCGTGGCGGCGGTCGTGGTGTTCGGTGTCGTCTCTTTCAACCGCATGACCACCGACCTCATACCGGATGTGAACATCCCCTATGCGGTTGTGGTGACCACCTATCCCGGTGCCACTCCCGAAGAAGTCGAACGGGATGTCTCCATCCCGCTTGAAAACGCCTTTTTGACCACAGCCAACGTCCATGAGGTGACCACGAATTCGCAAGAAAACTATTCCCTGGTCATGATCGAGTTCAGACCCGAGACCGACATGGACAGCGCTTTGGTGGAAATGCGCGAGGACATCAATTTCGTGTTGGACAATCTACCGGATGAAGCGGGTAACCCCGCCATCATCCGTTTGAATCCCGATATGCTGCCGATCATGAATTTCAGCGTCTCCTACGAAGGCAAAGACCTCGAAGAACTCACCGAATGGGTTGAAAAGACCCTCCGTCCCCGCTTGGAACGCATCCCCGGCGTCGCCACCATCAATGTCTCAGGGGGATACGAGTCCGAAATCCGGGTGACCATCGACCAGGATGCCATCGACGATTACAACCAACAGATCGAGGATGATATCGAGACGCTCATCACGATGTTGAGAAATGCCGGCTATGATGAGCAGGCCGACGAACTCGAGGATATGGAAATCAAACTTGACAAAAAGTTTGTCGGGCAGGTCTTGCAAGCGCAGAATTTCAGCTTCCCCGTGGGCTTTTTGGAAGTCGACGGTATCGAATACATGGTCCGGGTCGGGGACGCTCTGGGCAGCCTCGAAGAGATCCGCGAATTGAAGATCTTCGAACTTGAATTCCCCGGTTTCGAGGCACCAATCGTCACGGTCGATGATGTCGCAGATGTCTCTTTCGTCGATGCCCGCGAGAGGCAATATTCCAAGGTCAACGGCGAGAACGCCCTCACCCTGAGCGTGCAAAAGAGCGGTGAATACGCGACCACGGACGTGACCAACGACATCCATGCCGCTTTCGCCGAACTCACCGAAGATGACGATTTCGAGACCACCATCCTCCTCGACCAAGGTGAATATATCGAAATGGCCACGGGTTCGGTCATCCAGAACCTCATCATCGGCGGCATCCTCGCCATCGTGATCCTCCTCCTTTTCCTCCGGAGCATCCGGATGACCTTCATCGTCGGTGTGGCCATCCCCGTGAGTCTCCTTTTCGCGATCATCCTCATCTATCTCGCCGGAATCACGTTGAACATCGTTTCCCTGGGCGGACTCGCCCTCGGAATCGGGATGCTCGTCGACAACAGCATTGTCGTGATCGAGAACATCTTCCGGATGAAGAACGAGGGTGCCTCCAACAAGGATGCGGCCGTCTATGGCGCCCACCAGGTCGCCGGGGCCATCATCGCCTCCACCCTCACCACCATCGGTGTGTTCTTGCCGATCATGTTCATCGAGGATTTCATCCGGGAAATCTTCTATCAATTGGCCCTCACCATCACCTTCAGTCTCGTTGCGTCTCTTCTCATCGCTTTGACCTTCGTTCCGGCCATCGCCAACCGCCTTCTGAGAACGGATACGACAGAGAAGACACGACCGACCATCCTCGACAAGGTCAAAAACATCTATGAGAAGGTGTTGGACTTCTTCTTCAAATTCCGTTTTGCTGTTCTCGCGGCAGTCGTTGTGCTCTTTTTCGCCGCTTTCTTCCTTTCCATCTCGCGAGGCTTCGAATTCTTCCCGGCCACGGATGAAGGTGCCATCCGGGCCACGGTGGAGATCGATCCCGAGCATCCCGTGGATTTCGACACCTTCACGGCAAAGATGGATGAACTCTATCAGGACCTTCAAGAATACGAGGACATCGAGACCGTTGGTATCTCTTTGGGCGGCCAACTCGCCATGATGGGATTCGGTTTCGATTCCTTTGACAGTGCGAATGTGAATATCGTATTAAGGGACGATCGCATCAATACGACACAAGAAGTCGCCGACATGGTGGCCCAACTCCTCGAGACCGACTATGACATGTTCAACACGGAAGTTGCCGGCACGGAAATGGACATGGCCGCCTTGTTGGGCGAGGGCATCCAGGTCCGCATCAAGGGGCCTGAATTGGAGACTTTGCGAAGCGAGGCGGTGGATTTCGCCAACGCCCTTGAAGACATCGAAGGTCTCAGGAACATCGATGCGGGACTCGGTCGTCCTCTCCAAGAAATAAAGATCACTGTCGACAAGGATGAATCCATCAAATACGGCCTCACCGTCGGTCAAGTACTCATGGCGACGGCGGAATATCTCGAAGGGCCGGAAAGAATCACACAGATCCGCATGGACGGAAGGGCCTATTCGCTCTATGTGTATGAAGAAGGCCAGGAACGCCGCACGAGCGTCCCCGACCTCGACACGCTGAAACAACTCGAGATCGCCACGAGTCCCCTCGGCGAACCTGTCATCCTCGACGATGTCGCCGATGTTTTGATCCAACAGGGATTTGCCGCCATCACCCGCGTCGACGGGGCGCGCGCCGTCACCGTCAGTGCGGGTATCGAGACGGGCTACAACGCCTCGCTCGTCGCTCGCGATGTCGAAGAGCTCCTCGTCGAATACGAGTTTCCCAGCGGTTACGACTATGAGGTGCTCGGCGAGGACGAAGAGATCATGGCCGCCATCGACACCCTGATACTCGTGGGAGGCCTCGGCATCCTCTTGGTCTATATGATCATGGCCAGTCAGTTCCAGTCCTTCGTCTATCCGCTCATCATCATGTTCACGATTCCGCTCGCTTTCACCGGCGGATTCGGCATCCTCTACCTATTCGGCATGCCGGTGAGCATCGTCGCCATCATCGGTCTCATCATCCTCTCCGGTGTCGTCGTCAACAACGGCATTGTCCTCGTCGACTACATCAACAAGCTCAGAGAACAAGGACTCCCCTTGAAGGAGGCCATCGTCGAAGGCGGGAAAACACGCCTCCGCCCGATCTTCATGACGGCCTTGACCACCATCCTGGCCTTGACGGCACTCGCCGTGGGTATCGGGGATGGTGCCGAACTCATGCAGCCCATGGCCATAACGGCGATCGGCGGACTCGTCTATGCGACGTTCCTCACCATCTTCATCGTCCCGATCATCTATTACAGCCTCACGCTGCACGGCCGTTATGTCATCGGCGGTATCATCACCCTTGTGGGCCTCGGTCTCGGCATCTATCACCTCGTGACGGGGGCTTACGCTTTCGGTGCACTTTCGCTTTCCGTCGCCATCATCGCGGCACTATTGATGGTCTTTTATCCCCGTATCATCCAGAGTGGAGGAAGTGAGAAGGAATGACCAAAGTGATAAATCCCAAGAAAGAGGCCATCCTGCAGGCCGTCCTCACATGTCTTCTCGGAGAGAGCGGCGAGGAAAAGCTGACGATCTCCAATGTCGCGAAGAAGCTCGACATCGGAAAAAGCACCGTCTATGAATATTTCAAGAACAAGGAAGAACTCGTCAAGGGAGCTTTGGAGCTCGCCTTCGAGAAAAACGTCCCCGTCTTCACCGCGGGGGAGGAAGGGAAGGAGATGTCCTTTCGCGACGCCTTCTTCCGTTTCGTCGGCGCGCTCATCGATTCGACCCTTGACAACCAGAAACTCGAGACACTCACACACCATCCGGAAGTGGCCGTCCTTTCCCGTGAGACCAAGCGGGAACTGAAGGCGAAGATGCACCGTATCGTGGAGGGCATCCGCCGCCGGCTCAAAGATGTCCTGCAAAAGGGTGTGGACGAAGGCGAACTGTCGTCCGGTGTTTCCTCCACCCGGAAAGAGACCATCGAGATGCTCGTCTTCGGCGTGGTGATGTCTTTTGGGGATCCCACCCGGAGAAGGGACCGGGATGCCACGCTTCACGATTTGTATGTGAGTGTGAAGACGCTTCATCAATAAAGCATGAAAAAAGTCGCCTGCGCAGGCGACTTTTTGTTTGGGGTATCAGAGGTTCTTGTCGTCCATGTCTTCCAGGAACCGGTTGATTTCTTGGACGATATCGGGAAGGACGCCCTTTTCGAAGGGATTTTGGAGTTCGGCGAGTTTTAACAGGTCCAAGAACGTCTTGGAACCGCCGGCCTTGCAGAGTCCGACATAGCTTTGCCAGGCCTTGTCGCGGTCACTACGGCTCCAAAGCCAGTATTGGAAGGCGCAAGTCTGGGCGAGGGTGTAGTCGATCATGTAGAAGGGCACGACGAAGATGTGCATGATCCTGTGCCAGCCTCCGCCTCGTTCAAGGTAGTCGTCGTCATGATAGGTCTTGAAGGGCATGTAGGTCTTTTCCAGTTCACGCCAGAGCGCTTTCCGCTCGGTCTGGGACAAATCGGGATTTTGAAAGATCTCGTGTTGGAACTCGTCGATGAGAGACCCATAGAGGATGAGAAAGAGGGCGCCGGAAAGATGGCTGAACTTGTACTTCGCGGTGTCGGGACCGAAGAAACCTTCGGCGTACGGCCAGGCGAAGAACTCCATGCTCATCGAGTGGATCTCGGCGCTCTCCATGGTGGGCATGTGGTATTCGGGAACCTCGAAATGGCGGGACATGAACATCTGGAAGGCATGGCCCGCTTCGTGGGTCAAGACGTCGACATCGCCTTTCGTGCCGTTGAAATTGGCGAAGATGAAGGGGGACTCGTATTCGGGGAGGAAAGTGCAATACCCACCACCCGCCTTGCTTTTTTTCGCTTCGAGGTCCATGAGTTCCCTCTCAAGCATGAAACGGAAGAAGCGGGCGGTCTCTTCGCCCATGTCCTCATACATTTCCTTGGCTGTTCGCACGAGCTCGTCCTTGTCGCCTTGCGGGGTGGGGTTTCCGCTTTGGAACTCGAGGCCGAGGTCGTAGTGGTAGAGCTTGTCGAGTCCGAGACGTTGGCGTTTCTTCTCGGCGAAAGTCTCTGCGAGGGGGACGAGCCGCTTTTTGACTTCGTCGCGGTAGGCGGCGACATCTTTTGGCCCGTAGTCGATTCTTCCCAGCCGGTCGTAAGCGAGGGGGATGAAGGAGTCATATCCGAGCTTTTTGGCGATTTTTGAGCGGACCTTGACGAGTTTGTCGTAGAGGTCGTCGAATTGTTCCTCGTTCTCTTGGAAATAGCCGCTAACGGCCTCATAGGCCTTTTTCCGTGTGGCCCGGTTCGGGCTTTGCGTGAAGGGTGTCATCTGGCTCAGATTCCTTGTTTCTCCCTCGAAATCGATCTCCGCGGCGGCGGTGATCTTGTTGAAGGTGGAAGCGAGCTTGTTTTCTTCCTGCAAATCTTCCATGATATCGTCGCTGAATGTTTTCAGCGACTGTTCGGCCTTTTGGAAAAGGAGATGACCTTTCCTTTTCTCGAGTTCTTCGCGGAACGGGGATTCCGCGAGCGCCTTGTAGAAACGGTTGTTCAACTGTGAATAAACGGGACCTTGCTGGTCGAAGAAGTCCTTCTCCTTCTCGTAGAAGGGATCCTTCGTGTTGACGGTGTGGCGGATCTGTGCCAACGAACTCATGGTGTGGAAATGCTTGCGGAGCTTGTTGACGGTTTCGATGGCGCTTTCTTGTGTTTCGACGTTTTGGGCGTTCTCGAAATTTTCGAGTGCCCGGAGGAAATCCTCCTTGAACGTCTCCATGTCGGGGCGGACATACTCGTAGTCCTTGAATTTCATCGTATCACCTCGGCTTTATTGTATCATAGATTCAAGGCCCGGGTTCGAAGGATATGCATCACAGGATGACGATCCTTGATTGGAAATCCTGGTAATGGGCGAGGAGGTAACCGTCCTTGTAGGTGGTGAGGACACTGTGCTTTTGGAGTTTTTCATAGGGAATGTCCGTCTTCTCGCTTGCCATCCGGATGAGCCGGCCCCGCCTCTTCTTGTCGGTGATTTTCGCGAAATAGCACTTCGGCTTCGTGCGGCTTCTTTTCAAGTATGTCCGCTTCAACGCGTCCCGGTCCCACTCCGTGACACCTTGTTCGGCCAAAAAGTCATCGATGAAGGCATAGAGCTCATGGAGTTGGTATCCTCGCTCTTTGATCCCTTTCTCATGGAAAGCTTTATGAATTTGCAGGAAGGTGTCGAAGGGCTTTTGCGGAAGCCGCAGGAGAAGGGGGAAGAGGGTATCGCCGAAAAGACCGCGGTTATGGAAGATGTCGAGCATCCTTTCGACATTTTTCATGGTCTCGAGGTCTTCTTCGGCGAGGACATGGTTCTTTTTCACCGTGTAGGGAGGACGCTCTTCGAAGACATAGGCGAAACGGTCGGCCTCTTTGCGGATCCTCGTGCCGCGGAGGAGTTTCAGAAAGCCGAGTTGCAGCTCTCTCGCACCCAGGGCGAACGTCTCGTCGAACGTATTTTTGAAACGTTCGAGACTTTCGGCCGGAAGCCCGGCGATGAGGTCGAGATGGAGGTCGACGACATCGTTCTCGCGGATCCATCTGATTATCCGGAAGAGTTTCTCGTTGTCTTGGGTTCTCCCGATGTGGCGATTCGTCTCCTTGTTCGTGGACTGGATGCCGATCTCGAAACGGAAAAGTCCTTTCGGGGCGTTTTCGTGGATGCAAGCGACGATTTCTTCATCCAGGGTGTCACCGGTCATCTCGAATTGGAAGACGGTGCCTTCCTTGTGGTTTTCTGTGATGAAACGCACGATCTCCAAAGCTTCCGGGTTCGCGTTGAAGGTCCTGTCGAGGAACTTGAAGGTCTTGGCGCCATTTTCCAAAAGATGGAGGATGTCTTCTTTCACTTGGGAAAGATTGAAGAACCGCACTTTCTTTTCCATGGAGGAAAGGCAGTAGGAGCATTTGTACGGACAGCCACGGGAGCTTTCGACATAAGCGATCCTTTTGCCCATCTCGGGTCCATCTTCTATGAATCTGTGAGGGGAGGCCAAAGCGGAGAGGTCTTGGATCTCTTCTATGGGATTGTCGAAAAATCCTTTTTTTGTCCTGCCGGCGATGCTGGGAAGATGCCGGAGGTCTCTTCCTTTTGAAAAATGCGCGATGACATCGTCGAAGACCGCCTCCCCTTCCCCTTTCACGATGAGATCGGCCCCTGTGGTCTCGAGAAAATGGCGGGCGTCATGACTGGTTTCCGGTCCGCCGAGGACGACGGGGATTCCGGTGTCTCTCTTGATGCGTCTTGTGAGTGTCATCACTGTCTCCACATTCCAGATATAGGTCGAAAAGCCCACGAAGAGGGGGTTTTTCGCTATCACGGCATCATAGACGGCATCGGGATCGTCCTTGATGGTGAAATCGAGGATGTCCACATCGATTGAGCTTTGCGCCTTGAGCAGGCGGACAGCGGTGTTCTTGTGGATGTATTTGGCATCGATGGCGACAAGCAGCGGTTTCACATGGCATACCCCCGAACGGTTTCATTCTACCACACGGATAAGAATTGTGATAGAATTGGAATATCGAGGTGATCGCATTGGCCTACAAACTCGTGACGGAATACGTTCCCAAGGGCGACCAGAAAAAAGCCATCGAGAAACTCGCCGCGAACATCAAGGCGGGTGTTTGCGAACAGGTCCTCCTCGGTGCCACGGGCACCGGGAAGACCTTCACGATGAGCAACGTCATCGCCGACCTCGACAAGCCGATTCTCGTCCTCGCCCACAACAAGACCCTCGCGGGTCAACTCTACAGCGAATTCAAGGAGTTCTTCCCCGAGAACCGCGTCGAGTATTTCATCTCCTACTACGACTATTATCAACCCGAAGCCTATGTGCCTAGCCGGGACCTCTATATCGAGAAGGATTTGCAGATGAACGAGGAGATCGACGAACTCCGCCACAGCGCCACGGCGAGCCTTCTCGAGCGTCGTGACGTGATTGTCGTCGCGAGTGTCAGTTGCATCTATGGCATCGGGGATCCCAAAGACTACGAAGAAGCGACGATCACTTTGAGAAAAGGTGACATCCTCGACCGCGACCGCCTCATCGACAAGCTCGTGGACATGCTTTTCGAGCGGAATGACATGGACTTCAAACGGGGGACCTTCCGGGTGAAAGGCGACATCGTGGAAATCCTCCCGACCTACCAGAAGTCGAAAGGCATCCGGATAGAATTCTTCGATGACGAGATCGAGCGCATCCGTTCCTTCGACATCGTGAGCGGGGAGATCCTCGAGGACTATTCGGTCGTGACAATCTTTCCCGCGACCCAGTTCGTCACCAACAAAGAGAAACTCGAAGAGGGGATCCGCCGCATCGAGGAAGAACTCGAAGAAAGAGTGGCCCATTTCGAGAAGGAAGGCAAGCTCGTCGAGGCCGAACGCTTGAAACAACGCACGAACTACGATATCGAGATGCTTAGGGAGATCGGTACCTGCAAGGGGGTCGAGAACTACTCCCGCCATCTCTCTTTGCGTGATGCGGGGGAGACTCCCTCGACGCTCATGGACTTCTTCGGTGACGACTACCTCCTCATCGTGGACGAGTCCCACGTCACCCTCCCGCAGGTGCGAGGGATGTATGTCGGGGACCGCTCCCGCAAGCAGACGCTTGTCGATTACGGTTTCCGCCTCCCTTCGGCTCTCGACAACCGCCCGCTCGATTTCGACGAGTTCCTCGCGAAGACCGACCGGGTGGCCTATGTGAGCGCGACCCCCGGGGATTACGAACTTTCCCGCACCGACCATGTCGTCGAACAGATCATCCGTCCCACGGGACTGCTCGATCCCCATGTGGAAGTGCGCCCGAAAAAAGGACAGATCGACGACATCGTCCAAGAGATCCAAACACGCGCCGCCAGGAAGGAACGCACCCTCGTCACCACCTTGACAATCAAGATGGCCGAGGATCTGACGAGTCATTTCAAGGAGCTCGGCATGAAGGTCGCCTATCTCCATTCGGAGATCGATTCGCTCGAGCGGATCGAGATCATCCGCGATCTGCGCCTCGGCGTATACGATGTCTTGGTGGGCATCAACCTCCTGAGAGAAGGTCTGGACCTGCCGGAAGTCTCCTTCATCGCCATTCTCGATGCCGACAAGGAAGGCTTCCTCCGCAGCGAGACGAGTCTCATCCAGACCATCGGCCGTGCCGCGCGCAATGTGAACGGCACCGTATATCTCTATGCGGAAAAAGAGAGCGCGGCGATGCGCGGTGCCATCGAGGAGACAAGACGCCGCCGGGAGATCCAAAAGGCCCACAACGAAAAATACGGCATCACCCCGACGACGGTGAAGAAGGACGTCCGGGATTCGATAAGAATCAAGCTCGAGGCTGTCGATGAGAAACCGAAAAAAATCTCTGAGATGGACAGGGAAGAAAGAAGCGACCTCGTCGACGAACTCGAACGCGACATGCGCAAAGCGGCCAAGGCGCTCGATTTCGAGCGTGCGGCCGAGATACGCGATCTCATCATCGAAATCAAATCCACATTGTGAGGGAGTTATATGAAAGAACTGGCCATCGTGGACGAAAAGATCTTTGAAGTCGAGAATCTCGCGTTCACTTACCCCAAAAACAAGGTAGAGGCGCTACGAGATGTGAGTTTCAGTGTCAGAAAAGGTGAGGTCTTCGGTATCCTCGGTCCCTCGGGGGCCGGTAAATCCACCACGCAGAAGATACTCATCCGTCTTCTCAAGGACTACCGGGGGCATGTCCGCTATCGGGGGAAGGATCTGCGCGCATACAACGATTCCTTCTATGAGGACATCGGTGTCGGCTTCGAACTTCCCGTGCATTTTTCCAAGCTCACCGCCGTGGAGAACATGGATTTCTTCAAACGCCTCTATCAAAGACACATCGACTATGATGCGCTTTTGGCGCGGGTCGGCCTTGCCGAGGACAAGGAGAGACTCGTCGGGGAACTCTCCAAGGGGATGAAGGTAAGGTTGAATTTTGTCCGGGCCCTTCTGAACGACCCGCAGGTCCTCTTTCTCGATGAACCGACGAACGGACTCGATCCGGCCAACGCCCGCATCATCAAGGATCTCGTGCAGGAGTTCAAAGAGAAGGGGGGCACCGTGATTCTCTCCACCCATCTCATGAACGATGTCGAGGAACTCTGCGACCGTGTCGCCTTCATCACGCAAGGCGTCATCCGCGAGATATCCACCCCTCGCGAATTGAAAATCAGACATGGCAAACGTGAGGTTCGCGTGGAATACCACGAGAACAATTGCACGAACGAGAAGACCTTTCCGCTGGATAAAATCGGTGAGAACCCGGAGTTCTTGGATATTCTCAAGAATCGTTCCGTTGAGACCATCCATAGCGGCGAGACTTCGTTGGACGAGATTTTCATCAAAGTGACGGGGGAGGAAATCTCCCATGAATAGCCTCATGGTCCTTTTGCAAGCGGAATTCAAGCGACTCGCCAAATACAACATCATCCAGGTGTCGTTGGGGGTGACCGTGCTTTGGCTCGCAGTCCTCTTTTTGATCGGTCAAAACGAAGCCGGAGCGTTCATCCCCCTTTTCATCTTCATGGACGTCTCGCTCATGACGATGCTTCTCATCGGCGCCGGTCTCTTCTATGAAAGACAGGAAAACACTCTGAAGACGCTCATGGTCACGCCCGCCTCCACGGCGGGGATCATCGCTTCGAAAATCGTGAGCGCCGTCTACATCGCTCTGCAGTCGACCATCCTCATCGCACTCGCGGGTCATTTCTTCTTCGATGCGACCATCAACTTCTTCGCGCTCATCCCGCTTGTCGTGCTGGTCGCGATCTCACATGCCGTCATCGGCTATCTTGTCGCCATGTATGTCAAGGATTTCACCTCGATGCTGGCCATGCTCATGCTCTATATGTTTGTCTTCGCCTTCCCTTCGATCTTCTATGCCATCGACATGATCGGCGGGGTGTGGGAGACGTTGCTCATCGTGAGCCCCTCACACGCAGCGATGATTCTCATTGACTTCTCCTTCGGTGCCGAGGAGACCATGACCCTCGTGGTCGTCGGTGTCGTCTATCTTTCCTTGCTTTCTATCCTGCTCATGCGCTTTTTCGTCTATCCGAAATATATCGAGACCGCCATCAAGGAGTGATGGTATGAACAAGTATGCAAGACTCCTCGTGTATGAACTGAAGACGATCATCAGAGAGAAGATGACCCTCATTCTGCTCATCTATCCGCTTTTCATGCTTCTCATCGGGGCGTTTCTCATCCCCGGCCTCATCGACAACTACGGAGAGACGGCCGCGGGACAGGAGATGGCGAGTCTCATCGTCATCATCATCTTCGCCGCAATAGCCCCTTTCGTCGGCTCATCACTGCTCGGGTTCAGCCTTCTGGACCACAAAGACGAAAACACCCTGGACACCATCCGGGTCACACCGCTCTCTCTCAAGGGCTATGTCCTCTTCAAGACCGCCTATGTCTATGTTCTCACGGCGAATGCCGCTTTTTGGACGTTGTTCGGGGTCAAACACCTCTCGGGGGATGCCTACACCTTCCACGGTGTCAACCTCTGGGACTTTTTCTCCGCGGGCGACATCGCGGTTTTTGCGCTCGTAGCCGCGGCGTTCACCCCGGTCTTCGCGTTTTTCCTCGCCGCCATATCCAAAAACAAGATCGAGGGGTTCGCTTACATGAAGGTGTTCGGGGTTGTCGCTATCATGCCCGCGATCATCGCCCTTGAACCCTTGCAGGACTTCCGACAGTACTTTCTCGGGATATGGCCGCTCTTTTGGCCGACGAAAGGATTGCTGGTGGATGTCGGTCTTCTCGAACACGCCCACAATCTACACGCTTTTTGGTACATGGCCATAGGCATCGTGTATCCGCTCGCACTCTCTTTGCTGTTGTTTGGATTTTTCGAACGCAATCTCGATTGAACCGCTCCCCCTTCGAACATAAAACAGTTTTTCCCACGACGGAGGTCCCTCTCCCGGGACTTCCGTTTTTTATGTGTGGGATGCCATCCCGCACCAACACGGCATTTTCATAGACCCCCCCACCCAAAAAATCAACATATACAATGCAAAAATGAATAAAATTAATAAGAAGATTAAAAAAGTTAAAATAAGTATTGACAAACCATAAAAGCCTATGTAAAATGAAGGTGAAGATAAAGGAAATCAACAACAACATCAAAAATATCAAGTTCCAAAATAAAAAAAGTGAGGAAATGAAGATGATTAATGATATCGGTTACACACTTTTCACCGAGACACAGAACCGCCAACATCTCGACCGTCTGGAAAAAAACATCCGCAAGACCAATCGTTAGTCCGAAACATGATCCAACGTTTCTACCATGAATGAAAGGAAGTGAAGGAAATGCTGGAAACCACTTATACAACCGACGTGATAAAAGCCAGACAAGAAGTCAGAATCCAAAAAATCCTCAAGACCTATGAACAATCTCCGATTTGCAAATGATTATCGCCAAAAACAATAACCCGCAACAGCGAACCATCAAAAAATCATAGGATTCGCCAGGGAACGATTGCGCCTCACAGATTGAGCATCCGTTTTGGAAAATAAGGAAGGGTGGAGAAAACGATGGAAAACCTCCTCGACTATGAAACGATGAAAGAGAATCACAAACAAAAAGTCGGAGAAATCGTCCAACGGTACCAACACAAATCTTTGAACCGCTGAAAATACGAAAGGTGTGAAGAAAATGTATGCTACCCCCATGATGTATGAAGTGATGCGGATGAACCACGACCTCAACGTCCAAAGAATCGTCAAGGACTTCGAACATAAAGCGAACTACGACGAGAGAAAGGCGGGATGAAGATGTATGTGACTCCCCTCATCACAGAGACCATGAAAGCGAACCACCAACAAAAGATCAAAAGAATTGAAGAACACTACACGATGCACAATCGTCCACTGGCAGATTGAAGATAACCAAAAAACCCATAGGAAGGTGAGACCCATGAAAGACCCTATCGAATGGCTCGAGAAACTCCAAAGTCGCGAAGCCACCGTCGACGAAGTGAAACAAAAACTCACCGGTGAAAAAGAAACGGAAGTTCCCGCCCAGTCCGAAGGTGGGGTACGAAAAGCCGCCGCGAACCTGCTTCGGGTCCACATCAGAAGCTCCGACGGCGACAAGGTAGACATCAAAGTGCCGCTGCCGCTCGCCAAACTGTTCCTCGGGAAGGGAGGAAGCGTCATCAACCGGAAAGGCCTTCCCGCCAAGGCTTTCCAAGAAGCCGGCATCGATTTCGATGACATCTACGCCCTCCTCGAGAGCGGTGAGATCGGTGAACTGGTCGATATCGAATCCAGCGACGGCGACATCGTCAAAGTCTATGTCGAATGACCCTCTTTCTCTCCTTTGGGGGAAGTGCAAAGACACTTCTCCCATTTTTATTGCGATATGTGGGAAATGCTGTGATATAATACGAAACATAGGCGTAATCAGCCTGTCTCAAAGGAGGAGGGGGTTTTTTTGAAAGAAGGCCTGCAAGGCCACCAAGAGAGAAAGAGGCGGGCGGAACGTGTCATTCTTCTCGGTCTTCCGGTTTTGGCACTGGGGATTCTCGGTGCCGTGCTCGGAACCGCCGAAACGTTCGGCGACTGGGCGGTGACGGCCGGCGCCATCCTCATCGTTTTCGCCGTGTTGTTGTTCGTGATCGGCTTCGTTCTCTTTCAACGTTTCGAAAGCAACTTCAAGCACGAGTTCCTCAAGGACTATCTTTCGGGATTGGTCGAAGAAGGGGAGTTCGTCCCCAAAAAGGGCTTCAAGAAAATCCAAGGCCTGGACCCGGGGGATGTGTACAACACGGAGTTCATCGAAAGGGCCGACCGGTTCTACAGTTACGATTATTTCCGGGGCAAGATCGACGGTGTCGATTTTGTATCGAGCGATGTCAAGTTGCAGCGGATCGAATACGAGACCTACCGGGACAAGGACGGAAGAATGAAACGGCGCAAGAAATATGTCACCTATTTCCACGGGCGGGTCTTCCATTTCGATTTTAACAAGGATTTCACCGGCAATGTCTTGGTCCTCGAGAGATACAAGCCCCAGACGCGCCGCAAATATTCGAAAGTCGAATTCGAATCCGTCGATTTCAACAAGAAATTCCGGACACTCGCCACAAATGAGCACACCGCGTTCTACATCCTCACCCCCCATTTCATGGAATCTCTGATGAAGATCGAGAAGAACCATCCGGGGAACCTCGGTTTCTCCTTCATCGACAACAAGCTCTATTTCGCCATCCACACCGGAAAGCCGACGTTTTCCGTCCGGCCCTTCCGCCGTCTCGATGAAAAACTTCTGGAAAAATTCCGCGAGGATGTCGGTCTGATCCACAATCTCGTGGACGATTTGAAATTGAACCGGAAAATATTCAAGGAGGATTGAAGCAAATGGAAGGATGGATCATCGCTCTGATTGTCATCGGTGTGTTGTTGTTGGTTGTGTTGGTCTGGTTCATCGCCACCATGAACAATCTCCGACAGCTCAAGGTCAAGGTCAAAGAGGCAGAATCGGGTATCGATGTCGCGCTCACGAAACGTTTCGACACACTCTCGAAAATGGTCGAGACCGTCAAGGGGTACACCAAACATGAGGCCAAGACCTTCGAGAATGTCGTCAAGTGGCGCCAGAACATGCCGGACGAACTCACCGTGAAACAAAAAGAGGAATTCATGGAGAAAATGAACCAGATCCAATCAGACATCAACGTCGTCGTGGAGAACTATCCCGATCTGAAAGCGGAGAAGGTCTTCACCAACCTGCAACGGGGAATCGCCGATGTCGAGGAGCATCTGCAGGCTTCCAGGCGGATGTTCAATGCCAATGTCTCGCGCTTGAATTCGCGCATCGTCACTTTCCCCACGAGTATCGTCGCCGCGAAGATCAACATGGAAAAATATCCCTTCTTCGAAGCCGAACCCGCGAAAAGACAAGATGTCAAAATGGAGTTTTGACCGATCCGACAATGGATTCCCGGTCCCGTAGGGGGCCGGGATTTCTTTTTGTGTACGGAGCCGGGCGAAAATCACGGGGCGCCGGATGTGGTATAATGGAAATAGACGCATTCTCACGGAGGATCTATGAAATCGTTACATGACCTGTACAGGATCGGCAAGGGGCCTTCGAGTTCGCACACCATCGGCCCCGGAAGGGCCGCGAAGATTTTCTTGCGTCGACATCCGGCTTCGCGCTACCGTGTCGTTCTCTATGGGTCTTTGAGCCTCACGGGAAGAGGGCATCTCACCGACAAGGTCCTCGCCGAGACATTACCGGATGCGGAGATTGTCTTCAGCGAAGAATTCATCGACAAGCACCCCAACACCCTGGATTTTTTCGCTCTCGATGGATTGGGCGGTATCAAGGCCCGTATGCGGGCTTACAGCGTCGGCGGCGGTTCAATCCGCATCGAGAACGAAGAGGATGCCGAACCGTTGAAGGTCTTTCCGCACACATCATTCAAGGATGTGGCGGCGTATTGCCGAAGAGAAGGGCTCGACCTTCCGGATTATGTCCGCCGTTTCGAACCGGATGATATCGATGACTTCCTCGGAGAAATCCTCGATGCCATGGAGGAATCCATCCGGGAAGGAATCGCTGCCGAGGGCGTACTCCCCGGTGAATTGGAGTTACAACGCAAAGCGGGAGCCTTGTACAGCGCTAGACACCCTGATGAGACCGAGGAGATTCGCGTCTCCCGTATTGTCAGCGCCTATGCCTTCGCGGTGAGCGAGATGAATGCGAGCGGTGGCACGATCGTCACGGCGCCTACTTGCGGCGCGAGCGGTGTGGTGCCTGCAGTATTGCGTTTCATGAGAGAGAAACACAATCTCGAGAGACAAGTTCTCATCGATGCTCTCGCCGTTGGCGGCATCATCGGAAACATCATCAAACACAACGCTTCCATAAGCGGTGCCGAGGCCGGATGCCAAGCCGAAATCGGCAGCGCCTGCAGCATGGCCGCCGCCATGCATGCGTTCTTGCAGGGATACGACACCGACACGATCGAGTACGCGGCCGAAGTGGCCTTGGAGCATCATCTCGGTTTGACGTGTGACCCCGTCCTCGGCTATGTGCAGATCCCCTGCATCGAACGCAACGCGGTCGCGGCGCTCCGGGCGATGGATGCGAGCAACATCGCGTTTTTCTCGACCGCTTTCCAAAAGATTTCTTTCGATCTGGTGGTGGAGACCATGCACGAGACCGGCCGGGACCTTCCGAAAGGATACCGGGAGACTTCGACCGGAGGATTGGCGAAAAAATACCGCTTGAAATGAAGGACGGGGAAAGGGATGAGAGCCGTGTTACAAAAGAATGATGTCCATGAAGTCGAATTCGTCGACATGACCCATGATGCCAAGGGCGTCTGTAAAATCGATGGGTTCCCCGTTTTTGTCAAGGATGCGTTGAAGGGCGAGAAAGCGTTGATCCGGGTGGCCAAGGTGAACAAGAATTTCGCTTTCGGTCGTCTTGTCGAAATCAAGGAGGAATCTCCCTTCCGGAAGATTCCCATATGCGAACATTTTTTGACCTGCGGCGGGTGCGACACCATGCACATGAGTTACGAGATGCAGCTTTCGTTCAAGCGTCACCGGATCAAAGAGACTTTACGGAAAATCGCGCATGTGGAGCCGGAAATCCGAAAGACCGTCGGCATGGAGAACCCTTTCTACTACCGGAACAAGGTGATCATCCCTTTTGACAAGAGGAAGGGGCGGATTGTGGCGGGTTTCTACAAGAATCGCACCCGCGATATCGTCGATTTGAAACGGTGTCATATCATTCCGAAGGTCTTTTCCGAAATCGTGCGTTATCTGAAAGGGCATTTCCAAAACCGGGGTATCTCCGTCTATGATGAAGAAAAACAGACCGGGTGTATCCGGGCTGTGATGCTGAGACAAAGCTTCACTTATAATGACATCGCCCTCACCCTCATATTGGGCGAAAACCGGTTCCCCGAAAAGGATGAGATGATCGAGGGTCTTTTGGAGAGGTTCCCGAACATCGTCTCCATCGTGAAGAGTGTCAACGCCAAGAACTCCGGCCCCCTCATCGGCGGCAAGAGCCGTACCATCTATGGGAAGGACCTCCTTCGCGACAGGCTTTTGGGGTTCGAGTATCAGATGTCTCACAAGTCCTTCTATCAGGTGAATCCCGTGCAGACCGCCCGTCTCTACAAGGAAGCCATGCGCATGGCGAAACCGGGACCCGACGATGTCGTGGTCGACGCCTACTCTGGAGTCGGAACGTTGACCCTTCCCTTCGCTCAACGCGTGTCGCGCGTCATCGGCATCGAAAACGTCAAGGAAGCGGTGAAGAACGCGCAAGAGAACGCCGCCAACAATGACATCGAGAATGTCGAGTTCCGCCACGGCGATGCCGCGGAAGTCATGAAAGGACTCAAGAAGGAAAAAATCGACACCCTCGTCGTCAATCCGCCGAGGAAGGGTTGTGAGAAAGCTTTCCTGCAAGCGGTCATGGCGATGGAGATTCCCCGGATCGTCTATGTGTCCTGCAACGTGTCCACGCTCGCAAGAGATGCGAACATCCTCTCCGGAGGCGGCTATCAGGTCATAGAGGCGGTCCCCTTCGACATGTTCCCGCAAACCAGCCATATCGAGACTGTCATGCTTTTGGAGAAATAGACGCCATGAAATAGAAAAGAAGGTCTGTCCGTTTTCCCGGACAGACCTTCTCTTTTTCACTCTTTTCGGCAACAACCATTTTCGTCGTGTTCTTCTTCACACGCGCCCTTCTCGTGGTGTTCTTCGCATTCTTCTTTGTGTTCTTCCTGTTCGCAACACTGGCCTTTTTCGGTTTTTGCGAGTTTTTGCAAATCATCGGCAAGGTCGGAGATCTTCTCTCTCACAACCGTGTAGTGCATGTAATGCCCGCGTTTTTCGCCTCTCACCAGCCCGCTTTTCTCGAGGATTTTCATGTGCTGGCTCACCGCCGAATCGCTCACGGAGAGTTTTTTGGCGAGAGAATGCACACAAAGTTCTTTTTTGAGAAGCATCTTGACAAGCCGGAAACGGCTTTTTTCCGAAAGGGTGTGCAGGGTTTCCCAAGTTTCGGACATGTTTTATCCCTCCTATATGATTAAGTACCTGCTAAAACAAATGATAACGTATCTCACGGGAATTGTCAAACACCAAGAAGCATCGGTCCGGTCGGTGTCACTTGTCAAAAAGAACGTCTATGATGAGCCTGATAACCGTCAACAAGAGAAAAGAGCCCAGAAAGACCATTGCGGGGAAGATGAAAAGACCCGCCCCCTCGATGATGGTCACTTGATCGGTGACAAAGACGAAGACAAGGAAAAGGGCTGTGAGCGCGACGCTGCCAAGCAGCACGAAGGCTTTCGGTTTCGATAGTGAAAAGAAAGAAAAGGCCGACAAGTTGACAAGAAAGAGCATAAAGGCATAGACAGCCCAAGCGCCGAGAATTTGTGAGTTTGGCAGATGTTTTGTGAATAGGGATGCGATATAGAGAGAAACTGCGGAAAGAATCAACAATCCCGTTAGAAGGACGCCTTTGTGAAAGAAGGATTTCATGAGAATCACCATCGTCAGGGGAGATATACGTGCATTCTAGGAGAAGTCATGGCCGTTGTCAAGGCGGGGTGACAAGAAATATAGTTTGTTACCAGGACACCTTTTGTCAATTCCGTGATAAAATAGGCATATCCTATAACTCATAACAAGGAAGGAGATGTGTCATGCAAGAAATAACGTATCCCTATTTGCGCCGTTTCAACCTCATCATGGGTGGTGTCCATTTCGTCCAGGGCCTCATGATGTTCATCCTCTCACTTGCCTGGTCGAACATCCGGGATTTCCGGCCACCGGTATTCTCGAACTTCTTGACCTATGAAGAAGGCGTCGGCCTCATCAACGAGACCCAGGAGATTTTCACCATGCCTTTCGGCATTCTGGTGTCGCTTTTCCTTTTCATGAGTGCCATCGCCCACTTCATCATCTCAATCCCGGAGCAAACGAACGAAATTTACAACAAGGATCTGGAACAAGGCATCAACAAGTTCCGCTGGTACGAGTATTCCCTCTCGTCTTCGCTGATGATCATCCTCATCGCCCTGCTTTTCGGGGTGAACGACATCGGCGCCCTCATCCTCATTTTCTTCTTGAACGCTTCGATGAACCTTTTCGGCCTCTTGATGGAAAAGATGAACAAGGGCAAGGAGAAGCGGGATGTCTGCTGGCTCCCCTTCATCTTCGGTTCCATCGCCGGAATCATCCCTTGGGTGGTCGTGTTGATGTTCGCTTTCGGAAACAGCGATCCGGGAGAAGTCCCCTGGTTCGTCTGGGCGATCGTCGGCACCTATTTCGTGTTCTTCAACCTCTTCCCCATCAACATGGTCCTGCAATATCTGAAGGTCGGCAAATGGTCGAACTATCTCTATGGCGAAAGGGGCTACATCGTGCTCAGCCTCCTTGCGAAGAGTGTCCTCGCCTGGCTCGTCCTCTTCGGGGTCATGCAGCCTTGAATCCGTGTTGAAGACGCGCCGCGGAACCACCTGCGGCGCGTTTTTCATGGGTGATATGCGTATTGCTCACAGAGTATGCGCTGTGATACACTTAAGGCGCAGCATGTTTCTTCCGTTATCAAAGGACAAAATGACGAAACGGCACAATGAAGCGATTTCCCACCAATGTAGGAAGGAGTTTCCGATGCGAACCCAACTCGAAGTGAACCAGGAAGTGCTCATCACCATCAAGACCATCGGCATCAACGGCGAAGGAATCGGCTTTTACAAGCGTCAAGCCGTTTTCGTTCCGGGCGTGATTCCTCCCGAGGAGGTCGTCGTGCTCGTGAAAAGCCTCCACAAGGGCTATGCCGTGGCCGAGGCCGTCCATATCAAGAAACGGGCCTTCTATCGGCGGCGCCCTTTTTGCAAGCATTACGGCGTTTGCGGCGGTTGTCAGCTCCAGCATGTCGACTACGAGGAACAACAACGGCTCAAGGAAAACCTCTTGCGGCAATCTTTCGAACGTTACACGAAAATCCCCCTTTCCCGGATCGACTTCCGCTCCTTCAACCCGATCGTCACACCGCGCCATTATCGCCATAAAGCCCAGATGCCGGTGAAAAACACGGCCCGGGGTGTTGTCACGGGGCTTTTCCGCGCCGATTCACAAGACCTCGTTGAAGTCCTGGACTGTCCCATACAGCATGGACGGGTGAACGAGACGAACCGTCGCGTCCTCGAGATTCTGGACGAGTACGACATCCGCGCTTTCGATGAAAGAAAGATGCGGGGTATGCTCCGTCATCTCGTGACAAGACGTAGTGATGCGACCGGGGAAATCCAGATCACTTTGGTCGTCACCATCTTCAACAAGGTCCTGAAGAAGGCGGCAGACAAGATTCTCTCCCTACCCGACGTCGTGAGCGTGGCCATCAGCAAAAACCACGATGTCAAAAATCGCGAGGTCTTCGGCGAGACTTACGAGATGCTCGCCGGCAACGAGACCATCGAAGAGAGGCTGGGAGATGTCCGTTACCGGCTCAACCCCAAGGCCTTCTTCCAGGTGAACCCGCGCGAGGCCCAGAACATGTATGAATATGTCCGGACGCTTTTCGATCCCAAAAAGGAAAAACGCCTGCTCGACCTCCATACCGGAAGCGGCGCCATGGCCCTCTATTTCGCGGACCTCTTTGATGAGGTGACAGGTGTCGATTCGAGCAAGGAATCCATAAAGAGCGCCCAAGAGAACAAAAAACGGAACAACCTCCCCCATGTCGACTTCGTCGAAGGGGATGCGGGCCGGGTGCTAAAAAAACTGAAAAACACTGGGAAATCCTTTGATGTGGCCGTTTTCGATCCTCCGAGGACCGGCCTTGATCAAGGGCTCATGGAAGAACTCGTGCGCAATCCCATCCCCAAACTCGTCTATGTCTCCTGCAACCCGAGCACGCTCGCCAAGAACATCCACCGTCTAAGCAAGACCTATGAAGTGAAAAGCGTCATGCCTTTCGACATGTTCCCGCAAACCGCACAGGTGGAAAGTGTCGTCTTGCTTGTGAAATCTTAATGGAAAAAGATGTCAACGATGAAGAAATGGTATGAAGAGACCCATCGTTTCCGGATGGAAGTCCTCTCCGTAGGGGAGGACAACGACCCCGTGGGACGATGTCGCAACGGCCATGAGAAAGGCGACGTCTACACATGCACCTACGGCTGTCCCGCGGAAATCTGTTCGAAGTCGATGTTGAAGGCCTTTTCCCCATCATGGAAGCTGTGCGCAGCGGCGGGGATCTCAGGAATCTCGGCGGTTTCGAACGTTACACGATGGAATTCGACTGCCCGGACGGAATCGTCCGCTTCCGTATCGAAGCCCACACTATAACGAAACGAGGCTGAACCCATGGATTTTGACCCTCTATACAAGATGGCGCTCGACAAGGCCAAACCCTTTTTTCTTTCAAAGACCGCCGATGCCGGTGGCGTGGGAGCGGCCATCCTCACAACCAAAGGCAATGTCTACACGGGCACTTGTCTGGACATTGCCACGAACATCGGTTTCTGCGCGGAACGGGCCGCGGCGGCCGCCATGGTCACTGCTGGGGAGAAAACCATCAAGGCTTGCATCGCCGTGACGGCCGAAGGGAGGATCATTCCTCCTTGCGGTGTGTGCAGGGAGTTCCTGATTGAGCTTTGCGACGAAAATGTTCACGCGCTGGTGAAAATCGGAAAAGACCATGTGGTGGAACTGTCTACACTACTGCCGGAAGATTGGCGAAATACAGGAAGGGGGATGTGAAAATGTCATTGAAAAGGGCATATCCCATTCTTGAGTTCGATTCTGACAAGAAAGTCTACATCGACCCCGAGGCTGTGGCCGGAAAAACGAAGATTCCCGAACACTTCGTGGTGACCTTCTTCCGGGAAGCGATCGCATGTCTACTTGAGGAAGGACGGTTGGAACAGGTGGCCGCCTTCAAATCTGAGACTGTCGATATTCCTTTGTACAAGACGAGAATCAATGACCAAGATGTCGGTCTTTGTCTCGGGTATGTGAGTGCCGCCGCTTCCGCGGCGCTTTTGGAAGAGCTCATCGCCATGGGAGGGAGAAAATTTCTCGTTTGCGGTGGTGCGGGCGTTCTGACAGATTCTCCTTTGGGAGAGCTCTTCATCCCCGCCACGGCCGTCCGGGATGAAGGGGTGTCGTATCATTATCTGCCTCCTTCCCGCGAGGTGGCCTGTGATGAGGATGCTCTTTCCGCCTTGAAGAAAGCTCTCGACTATCATCGGGTTTCCTATCGTGAAGGGAAGACCTGGACCACGGACGGCATTTATCGGGAGACAAAAGACATAACGGATATGCGCCGCGAAGAAGGCTGTCTCACCGTGGAAATGGAGGCGGCCGCCTTTTTCGCGGTGTCGCGGTTCCGCGGGGTGAGACTCGCACAGATCCTCTATGGCGGGGACGATTTGAGCCAATCGGTGTGGGACAAGCGCGGTTGGAAAAACAGGTCGGACATCCGAGCGAACTTGGTCAAGCTTTCTTTGGAATGCGTTCATTGGCTCTGAATAGCGATTTCCCACTTATAAGGAGGTAGTTTACAGCATGTGGTTTGCGTCCTTTTGCCAACGGGCGCTTTTTTGTTTGGAGCGTATTCATTGCAGAAGACGGTCGCTGTTTGCTACATTCTAGATACCCTGCGGACATGTTGCGGGAGAGGAAGGATGAAACACACGATGAAACGAAAATCCCGAGGTATCCACCATATAACCGCCTTGAGCAATGATGCCCAACGCACCCTGGATTTCTATGCGGGCACACTCGGACTCAGGTTCGTCAAACAGACCGTCAACCACGACGACCCGGACACCTACCACTTGTATTTCGGTAATCACGAAGCTTCGCCGGGGACACTTCTCACGTTCTTCCCCCAAGAAGGCGCACAACAAGGAAATATCGGCAAAGGACAAGTCGGAAAAGGACCGTGTCCGGATGGAGACGCTTCCCGGAATCGCAAACATCGTCGATTTGGACATGAGTCCTCCGGAAAGAGGTCATCCGGGGGCGGGGATCATCCACCACATCGCTTTCCGTGCCGATGAAGGAACCGAGCAGGAACACTATCGCGAAACGCTCTCATTCGAGAACTATCGCACATCCCCTGTGATCGATCGAACATATTTCCGTTCCCTCTATCTCCGTGAATGCGGCTACATCCTCTTTGAGATCGCCACCGACAAGCCGGGATTCACCGTGGACGAAAAGATGGCGGAACTCGCCATCAAACTCACACTGCCCGCATCCTATGAGCGGGACAGAGAGCATATCGAGAATGTTCTGCCTCCATTGGATGTACGGCGAGATTATGTGCGCCAAAGTGAGGATGCGGCCGAATGAGAGATGACACCCGGTTCAAAGAAAGGGGGGGAATCGGCCATGAAATACGATTACCATGAAGGGTTCAAGTCCAGGACTTGGATTCTTCTGCACGGCACCGGCGGGGGCCGTGAGGATTTGCTGCCGTTTGCGAGAATGGTCGATTCCGAAGCCTCCATCGTCGCACTCGAAGGCGATGTCGATGAAAACGGGATGCGGAGGTTTTTCAAGCGGAAAGAATCCGGCGTGTTCGATGAGGACGATTTGAAATGTCGCACCGACATCCTGCATCTTTTTCTCGACGAGGTCGCGGAAAGACACGACCTGGACCGTAACGGATTTTTGGCGATGGGCTATTCGAACGGCGCCAACATGGTAGCCAGTCTCTTGGTCAGACACGGAAGCGCGTTCAAAGCGGCCTTCCTCCTGCATCCGATGTGTCCCTATCGGAAAATGCCCGTGTGTGACCTTAAGGGAACCGAAGTTTTCATCTCCGCGGGGAAGAAGGATACCGTCGTCCCCGAAGAGGAGCCGCAATGCCTCTACGACCATCTTGTCGCTTGCGACGCGAAGCCGAGGATCCATTGGCACAACGAGGGACACAAACTCACCATGGGCGAAATGCGCGAAGTGTGCCGCTTCTATAGAAAGCATGTCTTTTCCTCGTTCTATGATGGATGACAGGAAGACCCCCTCTCTGGGATCGGAATTCTCCGAAGGGGTCTACACGATTTTGATATTCGCCTTTATGAGCATGATTGAAAAGTTTGACAACACGTAAGACATCTTTTTGCCCATATGGTAGCGTAATGGTGTGATGAGGAGTGTGATGTCATGTCCTGCGATTTCATGGCCGACCATTACGATTGCATCTTCCCGCCCAAGAAACAGACCATCGAATTCTTGGAGCGGATGCTTCCCAAAGGGGACATCCTCGATTCCGCCTGCGGCACGGGTAACTATGCGTTCGCCCTCACGAGGAAAGGGTTCAACGTCACGGGAACCGACATTTCCGAAGAGATGATCACCATCGCCCAAAAGAAGGCGAAGATGGAGGATTCAGACGTCGTCTTCCGGTGTGAGGACATGCGGAACTTGCGAGAAGAAGCCGTCTATAACGGCTTCTTCTGTATCGGGAACTCGCTTGTGCATCTTTCCTCCAAGAAAGAGATCCCGGATTATCTGAAACAAGTCCGAAAAGCGTTGAAGGAAGGCGGTCGAGCAGTTTTCCAGATTGTGAACTATGACAGGGTCTGCGACCGGAAGTTTCTGACACTTCCCAAAATGGAATGTCCGGGCCTCGTTTTCGAAAGGCACTATGATCTGAAAAGGGACAAGGTCCTTTTCCGCCAGATTCTGAAAACACCCAGAGGCATCCGGGAAAACACCGAAGAACTCTATCCGTTGAAACGCGACATGATGGAATCCTTCCTGCACAAGGCGGGGTTCCGGAATCTCTCGTTTCATGATGGCTTCTCGCCAAACGCGTTTTCTGCCGAAACGTCATTCGCCTTGGTCGTCCACGCAGAGAAAAAGGACGGTTCCGCCTGATTGCGGAGCCGTCCTTTTTTCATTCTTTGAAGATTTTCAGCCGTTCTTCCAGAGGTTTGAAAGTCTTTTCTCCCGGCGTCGAAAGCGGTGTTCCAAAAGGCATCTGGGCGTCGAGTTTCCAAGATTTCTCGAGATTGAAATATTCACGGATCTTGTCGTCGATGAGGGGGTTGTAGTGTTGCAGCGATGCACCGAGTCCTTCGATGGAGAGACTCGTCCAGACCACATACTGCAGCATTCCCATGGATTCATCCGCCCAGAGTTTGAACTTGTCCGCATAGAGCGGCATCTTTTCCTGTTGGTCCGCAAGGGTCTTTTCGTCCTTGAAGAAGAGGACGGTCCCATGGCCCCTTTTGAAACCTTCGAGTTTCTCGCGCGTCTTTTCCCAGTTCTTGTCGGGAACAATCTCTTTCAAAGTTTCCGCGACAATCTCCCACACCTTGTCATGGTGTTTTCCCAGGGCGAGGACGATGCGGCCGCCCTGGGCGTTGAAAGCGGTCGGTGTGTGTTTCAACGCTTCTGCGAGAATCTCCTCGATCCTCTCATCACTGATCGGGCTTATCTTTTCAATGTCCCGGATGGAACGTCTTGTCTTGATCCCTGCATAGAAATCCATTGTCACATCACGTCCTTTCAAGGGTATCCGTCTTCATTATACGCTCTTCGCAAGTCATGGTAAAGCGACATACACAGGTGAAACGTTTTGACACTCCCATGACCATACGGTAGAATGTTGACAAAGGGAAGAGGTGATTGCCGTGCGCAATGAGAAAGTGAAAAGGACCATCCCCTTCGTGATATTCGGCCTGGGTCTCGTCGCGACCTTGATGCTCTTTCTTCCCGGGTTGCATTACGAAGGGACGAATTACAGTGGATTCGAGATTGCTTTCGGAACGTCGATCACCGCCGACGAGCCGTTCTTCGACGGTTCCCGTCTGACGCCGAACTCCTATGCGATCGCGGCCTATTTCTCTCCGCTCGTCGCCGGAATCGTCACGTTGGTCCTGCGCAATGGCAACCTCTTCAGTCTGGCCATGTTTGTTGTCGCCGCCGTGTTATTCTTTCTCCTCCCCGATTATGTCGATGTGGTCCATATCGATGGTGGAGAGGAAATCATCGAAGACGTCACTTGGAAACACGCCTACGGCATCATCATCGCCGCGTTCGCTTGCGTGGTGGCCGCACTCGCGGAGATGTTGCACATCTCCATGACTGAAAAACGGGATTGAAATTGAAGAACGACAGGTGAATCCACGTTCCGGGCGGATCTCATTCGACATGGGCCGCCCGTTTTGTCTTTGGCCCGAGGCGGACATAACGTGAAAGAAAAGAAACCCATTGCCCAAATGTGGGCATGGACCATCAAATGGAATATCAAAGACAGAGGGGGCGTCCTCATGCTGGATATCAAGAATCTCACCATCCGGTTGAAAGAAAGCGGGTTCACACTAGTGGACCGGTTGACGTTCACCGTGAAGCCCGGCGACAAGATCGCTCTCATCGGCCAAGAAGGGACCGGAAAGACGACGCTTCTCGATTGTCTGACCGATGTGGAAGCCCCGTTCCATGTCGAGATGAAAGGCGACATCCGGAAAAAAGGCGTCATCGGCCGTCTCGAGCAGGACATCACCGAAAGGTATGCAAAAACACGTACCTTGGACTTCTTCGTGAAGGACGACCCGAGACAAGAACCTTTGCCCGAACGCTACGAGATGTTGAAGAATCTGCGTGAAGTCCTCAACCGGCTCGGATTCCCCATGGAAGCCTATCATGACGACAAGAGGATCGGTGACTACAGTGGCGGCGAAGCCGTGAAACTCGGTATCGCCCGGTTGCTCATGCGGGATGTGGAAATCTTGTTGCTCGATGAGCCGACCAATGACCTCGATTTCGAGACCATCCTCTTTCTTGAGGATTTCATCCGTGAAGAGGAGAGGCCCATCCTTTTTGTCTCGCATGACGAAAGACTCCTGGAGAACACGGCCAACGGCGTCATCTACCTTCAACGGATCCGCAAACGGAAGAAAGCCATGACCGATTGCTGGAGAGGAACGTTCAAAGAATTCGCCGATCAAAGGCTCCGGCGTTTCGAATCGGACCTCATGATCGCGAAAAAGCAACGCGCCGAATACAAAAAGAAGATGGAACGATTCCGGCAAATCTATCAGAAAGTCGCCCACGAACAGGACCAGACGGTCCGCAACCCCGAGAAGGCGCGACTCTTGAAAAAGAAGATCAAGCACTTGAAAAGCATCGAGAAGAACATCGAGCGGGAAAAAGAGGATTTCAAAGAGATTCCCGAGCCGGAGGAACCGATCGACATCGCGTTTTCCGAAAGTGTCACCCTTCCCGCGGGAAGACGCGTCGGGGATTTTCACATCGACAAGCTCGAGATCGACGGAAGAGAGCTCTCCCGTGATATCCGTCTTGTTGTCCGGGGTCCCATGAAAGTCGCCATCACAGGAGCTAACGGCTCCGGGAAGACGACCCTTCTCAAAGCTTTGCGGGACTCGCTTTCGGAAAAAGAGAATCTCCGGGTGGGCTATATGCCCCAGGATCACAAGGAACTCGAAAACGAGAGCACGGTGCTCACTTTTTTGGGGGTCGCCGACAGGAAAACGGAAGGCCGGGTGCGCAAGATGCTCGGCGCCCTCGGTTTCGAACGGGAAGAGATGGTCGTACCCGTCTTTTCACTTAGCGGAGGACAGAAAACCAAACTCTGTCTTTTGCGGATGATACTAGAAGAGAGGAATGTCCTCCTTCTCGATGAACCGACCCGGAACCTCTCTCCCTTGAGCGCTCCCCGGGTGCGAAGCGTGCTTTCCGGTTTCCAAGGAGCGATCATCGCCGTGACGCATGACAGGGCCTTCATCGAGGAGGTCTTCGATGAGATGTACCGTCTTGATTCGCAAGGCTTACACAGAATATAGACTGTTTCCTGGTGGAAAGGGTTCCTTGGGAGCCTCGGAAGCCTGAAAGAAGGTGAAAGATAGGTGCGCATCAATCGAATGTTATTGTTCATGCTCTTTTTTGCGCTTGTCGTCTATTTCAGTCTCGTCTGGCGGGAACTGGACACCCGTCCTTCCTTCTTGGAGGGACTCCTCTTGTTTTTCGCCTTCTATTTCCTCGCGCTTGTTTGGCATGAACTCGGACATTTTGTGAGTTTCGCCCGGAACAACGTCAAAAGAAGGGGCATTTTCCTCTTTTTCCTCTATTTTCTGAAAGAAGACGGTCGCTATCGCCTTCGCATACGTTTCAATCTGGTCACCTTCCTCGGGGGTATCGTGATACCCGATGTTCCCGCCGTCGAAGACGAAGAATCGTTCACAAGATACAGACAGGCCTTCATCAAGGCCATCGCGGCCGGGCCCCGCGCTTCGCTTCTGCTTTTGGTTCTTGGTTGGGCTTTCCATCTCGCCACATTTTTTCTCGGTCTGACGGGATGGTGGGCGGCAACCGGCTATATCGCGGCGTTATCGCTCAGCTTGACGACCTTTTTGATCCAGCTGGTATCCTCTTTGGAAAACGAGTTCGCCGTCGGGGACATCAGGGCGAAAGAGCGGCTCGCCGAAGATGATTTCTTCGCCTTGTTGCAGCTCTATCAGTCATACATCTATTCTTCCGACCCTTTCTCGTTCCGCCAGAAAAGCCGCTATCTGGCGGGAAGAATCGATAAAGGACTAGCGGAACGCCTCAAGGAACGTGATTTTTCACACTTCACCCTGGAAGCTCTCCATATGCGTCTCATGGCCCATCTCGCCGGCGAGGAGGAAATCACCCGGGAAGTCCGGGATTTCCTTGTCCATCTCTATGAGAACGACATCATCGCCGATCTGCGTTTGGAAATCGCCCATGTCCTCGCCCACCGCATGGTGGTCTTCATCCGCGAACACTACGGCATAGAAGAAGCGGAACGGTTCTATCGGCGCATCCAGAGCAAGGAACACCCCGATGCCGCGGCGAAACAGTATCTTTCTCGACAGGCGGAACACGCCCTCGGTATCGCCGACCACGGAGACTATCTCCTGCAAGCGGAAAACGTCCGTTACACGATCTTGCATCCGGTGCTTTCCTATTTTGAAGGTTATGCGAGGGACGATCTGCTTCTGAACCGTCGATTGGTGCACACCGCTTGACATGAAAACAACTTTCAGTTATAATATGAAAATAGATGAAAGAAATGTTTTCGACATCAGGAAAACATAACAGCAAGGAGTGTGATCGACCATGAGAAAGAAAGAACGCAACAAGAAACAAAGAAACATCATGAAAGCTTTCGAAGCTTATGTCGGACAAATCGTCAAGACCCGCTTCGACACCGTCAACCGCTACTGAGAGACATCCATCCCGTTACGATCAAGGAGGTGGTCGGCATGAGAACGAGAAAAGCCCGCATCAAAGAACGTTTACAAAGGAGACTCGCCAATGTCGCCGATCAAGCTCTTTTGGTGCGGTTGCACCGCAATCATCGCGGCTGAGACACCGATCATTCCTGATTTTGCATAATCACATATCCCGTCCTTGCATTCGGACGGGATATGTTTTATAATGCGCATGGTAAACGAATAGCTTACGTTAGGTGAGGCTCCTATACAGACATACGCTGCTGCCCAGAAATGTCGAAAGATGCCAATGGGTCAACAAGCATTGCCGATATAAGGCTCTGCTTAATGCAGCTGGCATGCGCCAACGCTGTATAGTGCCAAAACTCAACGAAGGTAAGATTGAGAAATCCGATCTTTCACCTGCCGTTGAGGCGGGTTTTTCTTTACAAAGGGGGAATTCCATGGCGAAGGTCCCGTTAGGCCTTGTATTTGTACTCTATCTTGTTCATCTGCGTTCACGCATCTGATCAGCCGTTAGGAGGAAAATGACATGAATAAGGAAGAAATCAGACTCGTCAAGGAAATCCGCGCCCTCATCAACGAGAACAAGACTACGGAATTGAAAAAGAGAATCAACGAGATCGAGGAGTATCTCCTCGCCGATATCATCGAGGTGCTCGAAGCGAAGAACCAGGTCGTCGTGTTCCGCCTGCTGGATAAGGACCGGGCGCTTGCGGTGTTCGAGCATGTCGAGACCGAGTTCCAACAGGAACTCTTGCAAAATTTCACGGACGAGAAGGCTGTGGAGTTTTTCAAGGGTCTCGAGCCCGACGACCGGGCGAAACTGATGGATGAACTGCCCGCCAAGGTGGCGAAAAGACTCATCGGCTCCCTTTCCAAGGAGGAAAAGGAGTTCCCCCTGCTCGTCATGGGATATGAACCCGGGACCGCGGGTCATGTGATGACCCCGAAATACGTCCGCCTCAAAGAGGATGTGACCATCGACGAAGCGCTGGAGCAACTCCGAGAGATCGGCAAGAAGGTCGAAACTCTCTACAATATCTATGTCACCGACAACGAGCGCCGTCTTGAAGGCGTCGTCTCCCTCAGGGAGATCGTCACCGCCGAACCGGGGGCCGTCGTCGGAGATGTGATGACGAAGGACCCCATCAAGGTGACCTATGACACCGCGGATGAAGATGTCGCGCGGTTGCTGCAGGATTCGGACCTCATCTCCGTGCCTGTTGTGGACAAGGAAAACCGCCTGCTCGGTGCGGTCACGGTGGATGACGCCATGGATGTCCTCGCCGAGGAAGCTACCGAAGACGCCCTTTCCAAGGCCGGCTTCGCCGGTACAGGACAGAAGGATGCCGACAGGAGCCAGCTTCTGACATCCGGAAGCCTCTGGCAGGTCTGGCGCATCCGCATGCCCTTCCTCTTCGTGGCGCTCGCCGGAGGCATGATCGCAGGAATGTTCATCGAACAGTTCGAAGAGACGCTCGCAACCATCTATGTCCTGGCGTTCTTCATCCCCGTCATCATGGACATGGGAGGGAATGTCGGCACCCAGTCGGCGACCATCTTCACCCGAGCCGTGGTGCTTGGACAGATCGATTTCAAACGTTTCATGAAACAATGGCTCCGTGAGATCGGCATCGGGTTCTCCATGGGAATCGTCTATGGGATAGTCGGAGGTTTCATCGTCTATCTCTGGCAAGGAGGTCTCGACTATGCCTTCAATCTGGCCATCGTCATCTCTCTCGCCCTTACCTTCACCATCACCATCGCGAGCGCCCTCGGGTTTTTCGTACCCTTTGTCCTCATCAAGCTCGGGCTCGACCAGGCCGCCGGGGCGAACCCTTTCATCACGACCCTCAAAGACATCACCGGTCTCTTGATCTATTTCCTCTTGGCCACTTGGATGTTGCCGGTCTGAGAGAAGCGGATCTGTTACACTTGTACACTTGTCCAGAAAGGAGTAATCTGTATGGAACAGAACGAACAAAAGAGAGAAGAACGTCGTCGCGCTTTGCATCTTAGGATATGGATTTCGGGCTTCGCCGCCACGACGGCGTTTCTCATCATCAACTGGTGGCTCACCCCCGCCGATGAATGGGGTTGGACCGAATGGATCATTCCCTTTTTCGTCTTTTTTGGCGTGTGGGTCATCATCCACTACATCTTCTTGCGAAGACAGTTCAAAAACTTACAAGACTGACGCGTGAGCGTCGGTCTTGTAAGTTTTTGAAGGTGGAAAATCGTGTTTTGTATAGTATAATGACCATATAATTGTTGATGCGGGAGATTCCAAGACATTACAGGAGGGGAGAGCATGGGGAGGAATCCGCGAGACGACTCGTTACGCACCGGATCCGGCTGGATCGACATCACCCGTCTCGTCCGGGACACGCAGACCATCGTCTGGGAGACGGACGAGAAGTATGTGTACCGTTATGTCAGTGACAACGTCACGACGATCCTCGGCTACACCTCTGAAGAAATCACGGGGAAGAAGACCGTATGGGACCTCCATCCGCAAGGCAAGGATTCCGATACCTACAAGACGGCCATGCGTATGAATGAAAAACGGGAGGCGCTGGTCTCCTATGAGAATCCCATGAGAGCGAAGGACGGAAGCGTGCTCTGGGTGTTGAGCACTTCTTTACCCTTGTACGACAAGGAAGGTCGTTTCATCGGGTTCCGCGGCTGGGACACGAACATCACCGAACGCAGGGAAATGGTACAGAAACTTGCCGAGAGCGAGCGACGGTTCCGTCTCCTTTTTGAGAACATGGGTGAGGCCATGGTCATCTACAATCTCGTCCGCGACGAGAGGGGGCGGATCGTCAACTACGAGTTCGCCGACGCCAATCCCGCCTACGAAGAACAAGCCGGACTCACCATCGAGGAAGTGCGGGGTCTCACGATCGACAAGGTGTTCAACACCGCCAAGCCCCCCTATCTCGATATCATCCAACTGGTGGCCCTTGAAGGGGAAGCGCAAACAATCAGGCGCTATTTTTCTCCGCTGGGGAAACATTACCAGATTTCCTTCTTCCGGCCGCAAAAAGAAAGCATCGCTGCGATTTTTGTCGATGTGACCAAGGAGAAGGAAATCGAAGAAAAAATCGAGTTTTTGAGCTACCACGATATACTGACAAAACTCAAGAACCGCCGGTATTACGAAGAGAAGATTCCTTTTGTGACCCAGGAAGCGCAGCTTCCGCTGAGCATCCTCCTTTGCGATTTGAACGCCTTGAAAGTCGCCAACGACGCATACGGCCATGCCCACGGCGACAAGGTCATCAAAGCCGCCGCCCGCATCCTCGAGAAACATGCCCCCGAGAATGCCACTCTGGCAAGGATCGGCGGTGACGAGTTCATCGTCCTGATGCCTTCCACATCGCGGGAAGACGCCAAGAAGGTCATGTTCGCGATGAAGGAGGAGAGCCATGAGACATCGGTCGACGACGTGCACGTCTCCATCTCTTTCGGACTCGCTTGCCGCGAAGACACCCGCGATTCCTTCGAGACGGTCTATAAACGCGCCGAAGCGAACATGTACCGCTACAAGCTCCATGAAGGGCCGATTGTCCGAAGAAAGCTCTTGCGGACGATCGATGGACAACTCGAAAAAGCCTACGCGTTCGAAAAGAACCACGCCCAAAACGTCCATGACTATGCCGTCGCTCTCGGAAAAGCGGCAAGGCTTTCCGAAAGGGAGACAGAAAAACTCTCTCTTGCCGCGAAATACCATGACATCGGCAAAGTGGCCCTTTCACCGGAGATGTTGAAGAAAGAAGGTCCGCTCTCGGAATTCGAGTGGATCGAGGTCCAACGTCACAGCGAGATCGGCTATCGGATTCTCGCATCCATCACGGAGATGGCCGACATCGCGGAAGTGGTCCTCGCCCACCACGAGAATATCGACGGTACAGGATATCCCAAAGGTATGGAAGGATCCGCGATTCCTCCGGGCGCGAAGATCATCCGCATCGCGGACGCTTTCGATGCCATGACCTCTCCGAGGAGTTATAAACCGGCCATGACGATCCCGGAAGCGATAGCGGAACTCGAATCATACAAGGGAAGCTATTTCGACGAGCAGCTCGTCGACCTTTTCGTGAACGAAGTCCTACCCGGTGAGAAACTTCTCGAGAAGAACGACCGTTGAATACAATACCCCCCGCGAAGACGGGGATGAGGGAATGGAAGGAAGGGGAACATGAGCGCAAAGACCTTGGAAGACATGCTTGGAAACATCACGGTCAGGACCGAAGGGGAAGAAGTGACCGGGGTGGGTCTGGAAGACGGCCATTCGACGAACTCCCCCCTTGCGGAGAAAGCCCTCTGGCAACTGGAAGAATACATCCAGGGATGGCGAAAGCAGTTCCATCTTTCCATCAGGTTGAACGGCAGCGATTTCGAGAAGCAGGTCTATCGGACGGTGATGAAGATTCCCTATGGTGAGACGAGGACCTATGGGGATATCGCCGCGGCTTTGGGAAACCCCCAAGCCACCCGGGCGGTCGGGAACGCCCTCGGAAAGAATCCGTTGTTGATTGTCGTGCCCTGCCATCGTGTCGTCGCGGCGGACGGTATTGGCGGTTTCGGCGGGGGTCTCTTCTTGAAGAAGGCGCTTCTCGCTCATGAGAAGCTGCATCTGAAATAGGTCATGGTTTTTGTTCTTGTCGTTTCAGGATATCGACATAAAGAAAACGCCTCTACGGAGGCGTTTTTCATAAGGTCAGGCTCTTTTTTGAAAACACGACGATGCCGGCAAGATAGAACAAGGTTCCGATCATGACGAGGATGAGATAGTGCAACCGGACGATGTTTTCGAGAGGGAAGAGTTTCGCGTTGTCATAGAGGGTGAATATCGTGAAGAAGCGCAAGAACTCGAATGTATCACCCACACCGGCGAGCATGTCCAAAACGAAGAATCCCACCGGAACCGCGATGGCGAACCCCAAGGATTGTCTCGATTCGCTGAAAGCGGATGAAAAAAAGAATGTGATGCCGCTCACGGCGAAAAAGAGGATGAAAGCCCCGAGATTCAAAAGGAGATACTTGCCAATGTCGAGTTCGCCGGGGAACATGGCACTCATGACGATGATGCCGAAGAGGGCGTTGAAGGAAAGAAGCGTGAAGATCGCCGCGAGCAGGAACACGGCTTGCGTGGTGATGATCCGCTTTCTTTTATGGGGTGTGGCGAGCAGATAGGCCATGGAACCGTCATCGACATATTTGCCGACAAGGCCGAACGAGAGTATGATGGTGAAAATCATCGGGAAGAGGATGATGATGAAGCCGTAGTAATAGCCACCGATGAAACCGGTCAGGGTGGCGTCGAAAATGACGAAACTGATCGCCTGCAAGAGTTCATCCGGAAACATCCGCATGAGTTCGTCTATAGCTGCGATGTCGTCGGGATCATACATCGTGATGATGGTGAGTTTGTAGAAGGCCATGATGACGGCGAAGACGATCCAGATTTTGTAACGGGACTTGAGGTTCATGAAGAACAACGCCTTATTCATGTTTCTCGCCCTCCTCGCGGTAGTAGTCCATGAAGATCTCTTCGAGGGATTGATGTTTGACATCGAGGCTCTTCACCCGGCATTGGGCCAATTTATCGAGAAAACCGTTGATATCGCCGCTCACGGAAATCTCGAGGTCGTTGTCCCTTTGTGCGACAATCTCCAGTCCGTCGGTCTCGAGTTTTTGGATATCTTTATCGTTTTCGAGAGACACGAGATAGATCCGGCGTTGTTTCTCCTTGAGGGCTTTCACGTTTTCCAGGGCCATTTTTTCACCATGCTTGATGATGAGCGCCCTATCACATGTCCTCTCGACCTCGCCGAAGTTGTGGCTAGACATGAGAATCGTCTTGCCCCGTTTCTTTTCGTTATGGATGAGTTCGACGAAACGCCCCTGCATCAAAGGGTCGAGTCCGCTGGTCGGCTCATCGAGGATGTAGATGGAAGGATCGTGCATGAAGGCCGCAACAATGGCGAGCTTCTGTTTCATCCCCTTCGACATCTTGCGGATGAGGGGTCGCGGATTGAACTCGAAACGTTCGATCAACTCGTCTCGCCGGGAGAAATCTTTGAGATTGCGCATCCGAGCCTGGAAATCGAGGAACTCCTTTCCCCGCATATGGTCGAAGAAAGCGATCTCACCGGCAATGTAGCCGAGGTCTTGCTGGATGACATGTGCATCCTCGAAAACGCGCAACCCGTCGACAAAAGCTTCCCCTTTGTCGGGATGGATGAATCCGAGGAGTTGTCTGATGGTCGTGGTCTTTCCGGCTCCGTTCGGGCCCAAAAAACCGAACACTTCTCCTTTCTCCACCGAGAAGGAGAGGTTGAAGACGCCCCGCTTCGGGCCATAGGACTTGGTGATGTCAACGACTTCGATCATGGATTTCCCCTCCATAACGACATGTGTCCATGGCCTCATGGTATTAAGGGAGTAACAGAAAGTCAACATTTTTTGCATTATCGGGCGTCCGGCGTTTCAAAACTAGGGCAAACATCGTATAACCCGAGTTTCGCAGGAAAAAAATGAGTCAGGCCCAATGAACGTCCAATTTTAGACGTTTATTGTGTATATGAGCGGCTTTCAAACGTTGTAAACTTACTACGCTTTGAGTATTTTTGTGAGTTTCTTCTTGAAATCTTCATACCGCAAGTAATCGTAATCCAGATCGACCTTCCACAAGTCCATCATGTCGTAGATGATTCGGTGCGGATCGTGCAGTAGATAGATGTCTTGTTCAAGATGAACCGCAGAAGCGCTTGCGAGCGCTTCTTTCAGTCGAGATACGCTGGGTTCATTGTCCAGAAGCGTTTGTAAGAGCCGATAAAGCGTCAAGGTGACGAAGCAGACGAGAAAGTGGCCGCGGATATGGTCGTCTGTCCAAACGTAGACCGGCCGGCCTTGCAGATCGGATTTGATGACTCGGAAGGCGTCCTCGATCTTGTATAGTCCATGATAGGCTTCAATGACTTCGAAAGGACTCAAGGAGAGGTCATTGGTCACGAGGGTATAGTAGCCGTCGAGTTCGGTGTCACGTTTATACTTCTGTTCATCGAAGGTGGCGACGGGTTTCGTGTGTTTGATTTCGCCGGTCTTCTTGTCCATTTGCTCCGTCCGGATGTATTTTTTCACACCGAAGCGATTGCTGGATGCAAGGAGGCCGGGATTGTCGATGAATCGTTCAATGATGCCTTCCAGGTCGCCGCGTTTTTTCTTTTGATAATCGGCTTCTTTCTTCGAGTAAAAACAGATGAGATGTTCGGTGATTTCCTGGGGCCCGACTTTTCGGGTCCGTTTCACGGTCTTGTATTTGAATTTGCCGTCTTGCATGACGGTGTATCCTTCCGGGTCGAGGACGATGTTCGCAAGTTCATTCCCGCGATAGCGGATGCGCTGGCTGACGATGTAATGGTCCTGCTGCGCATCGATATGGGCCAGGTTGGCTCCGGTGTTGTTCCCTTTGTCGGCGACGACGGTGATCTTCCCGAGCCCGTAGTGCTCTTTCATCGTTTTCATGATCGGTCGCATCGTCGCCATGTCGTTGGTGTTTCCCGGAAATAACTCGTAGGTGATCGGAATCCCGTTTTCGTCGAGAAACAGTCCCATCTGCACGATGCCGGTCTTCCTTTTCTCTTTCGAGACCCCTTTTTGTCGCAACCCTGCAAAAGGCTCGGATTCGAAATAATAGTTCGTCACATCATAGAAGACCATCGTGCAAGCTCTTCCGAACTGCTGGTCCAGCTGTTCATGCATGTGTTTCGTCAAGTCGTCCTTGACGGATGCGAAATGGTCCAGGGCCCGATAGACAGCGTCTTTGGAGATGTCGGGAAAAGGAAAGAAGAATCCGTCCTTCATGGCCAGACTCCGGACTTTCGAGGAGGGCGCCAAAGCTCTTGTGAACACGAGCAACCGGAGGATGTCGTCCAGGGAATGCCTCGCTTTCCGGCTTTGACTGTATGTGTGCATGAAGCGGTGGATGTTCAAGACGCGATAGAGCGATTCGAGAAAGACATAGCCGTAATTCCGCGGTGTTTTCGCCAAGCGCTTCTTTTCGCCCAGATCGATCTCGACATCCAACAGGTCCTGCCGCTTCTTCTTGGCGGTCTCTTCTTTCGCCCATTGTTTGAGTTCCGCGATGATGTCGGGATTGTCCTTCTCGAGCTCTTCGAGGCGTCCGAAGCTCTTGATGCGTCGGTGCTTGGTTTTGCCCGAAGCGTCCCGATAGCCTTCGACCAAGTAGACGTATTGCTTGTTGCCGGGTTTCTTGACGATTTTGATGAACATGACGACACCTCCCCATGCCTATATGGTACCATAGTATACAACGGTTTACAACTATTAATGAATGTTTTGCAGTTTTTCGTGAAAAAAAGCACTTGAACGTCTTGGTTGGGACATTCATGTGCTTGACCATTTGTAGTACACTCATCGTTTTTCCACGCTTTTAGGGTCGTTCTAATGCATCAACTGCGAAACTCGGG
>PWYL01000047.1 GCA_003568315.1 Mollicutes bacterium
AATCTGGAATGAGGAATGTGGAATGTGAAATAATGTGGAATGAGGAATGAGAAATGAGGAATGAGGGAAAAATGCCGTAAATACCAACTCCTCATTCCACATTGCCGTTGCCGTTAATTCCACATTATGTCATTTGGCACCGAGGCCAAAAAGTGGTAAAAAATAGCCTAAACTTTATCACTTTTACTCGGAGCCATCAGATGATCAATAATTACAAGTTTCAAATGCTGCACCAGGAAAATCGCGTCAAATCGAAATCTCTCGATTCTATGTTCAGACGCCGCGTCGAAAATGGCGCCAACTGCTCTCCATTCGTCTCAGATGCTATTTTAAAACAGGTCAAAGAGGTTTACGACCTCAATGGTGAAAACAGCCAAAGCAAGCACGGTGTGGGCCAGATCAAGTTCTTAGCAGTTAGCAAAAATGAGCCGCCCGGAAAACCCATCGAAGACTGCGAAAAAATTGCGATCTTTCTTACACTCGATGCAGGCGAAGAAGACCAGAAAATTCGATTTCAACACGGAACTGCTACGCTGCGCAGAGCCAAAATCCTGCGCCTGGCAACCGAAGCCAAAGAACAAGGAGCACTTCTGAGCTACGAAGACATCGCCTACCGCATCCTCAACTGCGGCGTCCGAACCGTTGTCCGGGATGCAAATGTCATTCGAGAGCACGGAATGTGCCTGCCCACCCGTGGGCAGCAAAAAGACGTAGGCCCTTTGCAAAGCCATAAGGTGAAAATTATCGAACTTTTCCTCCAGGGCTTTGAATACAATGAAATCGGGCGCAGAACCATGCATGCTCTTAGCTCCGTCGAAAATTACATCACTACCTTTGCCAGGGTCGTTCTTCTGGCTGAAAAAGGCTACTGTGACGATGAAATTGCATGTATCATCCGCAAATCACCTGCTTTAGTCAAGACTTACAGACAAATCTATCACGATAAAAACATCTCTGAAATGGCGCAACGACGTATCGAACAGATACTTGAGAAGCTCTCTCCTCAAAACAGTACTGACTGTAAAAAAAGGGGCCGGATATGAACCAAAAAAACTCCCATCGCAGAAACGTCTATGGGCCAACCGGCCGAAAAACATTCTTCAGCGCCCTTTGTAACCTACTTAACCCCTCTTTTCCGGGCCAGTTCGGTGCCGAGGTTACCGAGCTGTTTGCTAAACAAGTGGTCGCACTGTTTCAGCAATTCCATAAAGATCGCCAGCGCATCGGTGTCGGGCAGACCGTAATGAGCGCCGTTGCTGTCGACGATCCGCCCGCGCGAAACAAAACTATCGAAAACACACGCCTGGTGCCAGTTGTGCTTGATCTGATCACATCTGAAGATATTGAGCATGCAATCGAAAAAAACGACAAACCCGCGCTCAGACAGCGCAGAGTTGTCCGTATGTTGAACCAGGCCTATAAACAAGGCGCTGTGCTGTCCGGCCCCGATTTAGCTCTCTTGCTCGGAGTATCCGAGGGTACTATCTCCGGAGATATCTTGACTTATGAGAAAGAACACAACGTGCAGCTTCCGCGTAGAGGCACTATACATGATATAGGCCGCTCTGTCAGCCACAAGGCCAGCATCTGCCGAAAGCGTATCGTAGAGAAATTGCCCACGAGCAAAATCGCCTCCGATACCAACCATTCGGCGGAAGAGGTTGAATACTACGTTCAATGTTTTCAAAGAGTCCGTTTATGTATTGATAAAAACATGACGACGGATGAAATAGCTCTTGTTACTGGACATGGCAAAAAAATTGTGCAAGAATACAAGCAGCTGCACGACGAATTTATATGTCTACCTGAAAATCAGGGTGTAAACTATGCTGAAAATTAACTGTCAATTTTTTACCACTTTCATGTCACCTGGCCGATTCGACATGCCACATGACACTATTCATAATTCGTAATTCATAATTGTCTTTCCTATTCGTAATTGCCGTTATTCCCTTTCCATCACTATTCTGAATCCGTAGTGATTATAACTGATATCGGGAGCGGATCCCAAACGGTTTGCCGAGCCGCAGTCGCCGGCCCTGTTGCGCCACGAACCACCTCGCAACACCCTGTGCCGGCCCGTCCTCGGGCCCTGCGGGTCTGTAACCGCATCGGATGGATGTTCTCCGTGCCAGTCCGAGCACCATTCCCACACGTTTCCGTGTATGTCATACAGGCCCCATGCGTTGGGTTTTTTGAGCCCAACGGCATTTGACTCGCCGCGGCTGTTGTCTCTGTACCATCCGTAGTCGGAGAGTTTACCAGCATCATCGCCGAAATAGAATTCCGTATCCGACCCGGCGCGTGCGGCGTATTCCCATTCGCCGTCGGTCGGCAGGCGGTAAACAACGCCATCGCTCTTGCTTAGCTTTTCAGCGAACGCCACAGCGTCTTCCCATGATACGCTTTCCACCGGCCAGTCTGGAGCCTCGAACCGGCTCGGGTTCTCGCCCATTACCTTTTCATACTGCGCCTGAGTCACCGGGGTTTTTGACATAAAGAATCCATCACTTAGCCGGACCAGGTGCTGTTTTCCCGGCTCGCCGCGCATATACTCACCCGAAGGCACCCAAACGAACTCGATACCTGCGGGGTTTTGGAAAAAAGTTATATCCTCATGTCTATCACCACCGGGCGTGCCAACTTTGACGCGGCGTGTTTCATTGGTCCAGCCTTCTGGTGTAATCATTTCTCTGATGATTTGCTCTTTAGCCGCACGATAAAGACCGTCGGCCTCATGTATATGCTGCAAGCCTTCGGGCATCCCTTTTTGTGCAATGCCATAGACTTCCATCTCAGTAGCGGTCAAAGCCAGTATCTGCCCTGCGGCTTTGATTTGCTCCCAACCTGTGCCCTCGGGTTGCGGGGCGCCGGTTTGAAAGTCAGCGCTGCCGTTTGCCGGCCTTACCCACAAAACGGCATCTGCAAGAGCCATTGCATTGAGAACCTCGTACGGATTTCCTCTGTGCTGTGCTCTTGCCCGGAAAAAGGCCATGTAGTCGGATTCTATCTTTCCCCACGCCGGCAGCACATATTTCGCGGGGATCGCGCCGTATTCTTCGGTATGGATCACCATCTGAGAGGCTCCGACGTAGGAGGCGGGGTGCATGAAAATCTCATGGCAAGCAAAGACAATAAAGGCACCCGCTGACCTTGCACCGCCAAACAAACCGGATCCTACGTAAGCGATTAGCTTTATACTTTCCGCCTCCGTCAAGCGATCCAATTCCAGCAAGATTTTTCGCGTTACTTCTATGCCGCCGCCCGGGGTATCGATCACCAGTATCACATTTTCCGCTCCCTCCTCCAGCGCTCTGTCAACCCCGTCGCGAACATCAGCAAACGAGCCGTCAACTACTCCTATGATCGGGATTACTACGGTATTGTCCTCATGCAGCAAAAGGTGTGCTGAGTAGGCAGGCCGCGGAACGAACATCGATGCAAAAGTAAAAACCGCAAACAGACACAAAACAGCGCATTTTTCGAAGAGCAAACGTGTTTTTATCCCCTGCATCATATCACTTCCTCCCGGTAAAAGTTAACTGCGAATCACAAACGGAAAGACACTAATTCTTTTTCAAGGCGGAACTTGAAAAAGAATTAATAAAAAGGCAAAAGACTTCTTTTTTTAGAGTGCATCGACAATTTGTTGTCGATGTTGCGTCTTTTCAAGGCGAAGCGGATTTTTATGTTTATATCCGTTGCCGTTTACGCCGTTGTCGTTCATTCGTAATTCATAAGTCATAATTCGTAATTGTCTTCCCCATTCGTAATTGTCTTATTGTTTTTTCCCGCATTCCGCGCAGAATCCGCCATCGGACTGCAGGGCAGCATCACAGTGCTTGCAGGTTTTGCCCGCGCCTGAGGGCTGCTGGGGGTTGATGACCGTCGGAGAAGTGCCCATGCCGGGCGCCACAACCGTCTGCTTTGGATCCACCGGCCGCGCACGCGTGCCCGCCACCGTGCCCATCTGCTCCAGCCCGGTGTGCATAATGCGTTCCATCCGCTCGGCGTAGCCTTCAGACATCTGCTTCTGGTCCTCGAGCTGTTTCTGGAGGAGTTCGGCTTTCTCTTCGCCCAACTTACCTTCGTTCTCATATTTTTTTGCCAACGCCCGTGCGGCTTCGGGGGAATCTTTTGCGGTCAGCGCCAGTATCTGATCCGGCGTCATGTCCTCACGCGCGCGCAGTTCTTCAAGTTTTGCCAGCCGCTCAGAAGCGGGTCCGTCCGTTATGGCTATAAGCGCCTCGGCCGTGGCGTTGCTGAAGGTCTCGATACGCTGCTTTTCGCGCTCAAGTTCGGCTTCATCCTCTTCCCTTTCCATTTTCTTAGTTCTTTCCAGCCGGTCCATACCCTTATCGGCTGCCTCATCTTTAATCTTCTGCTTTTCACGTTCTTGCCTTATCGATTCATCAAACTCCGCACCGCCTTGCCTGATTTCTTCTTCCTTCTGAAGCCGCGACATCCGGAGTTCGATCTCCTGCTTTTTCGAACTTTGCCCGGTTGCATCGAGTTCGCGCTGGAGCATGCGCTGCAATTTTTCATCGGAGTGCCTCTCATCCTCCTGCAGTTCTTTCCAGGCGCGTTCCCGTCTGAAGTCGTCTTTAACGCCCCGGATCTCAATCCGCCGCAGCAGACGTTCCTGCCCTCGATCGAAGTGAAAGCGTGTTTTGAGACGCTCCATCTCATCTTCACGTATCACATCCTTGAGCCCGAGTTCATGTTCCGTCTGCCGGATGAAGTCTTCAAAATCTTTATCTGACTTAAACTCGTGCATTTTCTCCTGGCTCATGGATTCGCGCAGGCGCTGGGCGAGTTTCATGCGCTCTTCTGTCATATCGGCTTTTTCGGTCTCAACGGTCAGCTCGCCTCGCTCGGTGCGCAGTTTTTCCCAGGCTTCGCCGCAGAAGCTGATAAAACGAAGCTGTACAAGTTCCAGCCCCAGTCGCTTAAGCGTTTCGGCAGTAGCCTCGCTCAGTTTCTCTTCGATTTCATTTCGTATTTCGGGGTCGGTAAACAGCTCTTCGGCTGTGTACTGAGAGGTTACAGCGGCAATCACCATTTGCACTTCACCGGCGAGCTGCTGTTCGATATCGTCTATAGTCAGCCGATTCCGCCCCTTGAGCATGTTGACAAACATGGACTCCGGCTTGGCAATCTGCAGCACGAGACGCGAAACGGCGCCTACTTCGATATTGTCGGCCGTCCAGAGGTCCCCGTTCTCCAGATCGATCGTAACGTCGCCGTCGTCTACCAGCACGACGCTTCCGGTCTGGTCGATCATGAAGTGATTGACGCGTTTGAGGAATCCGCCCATATCGTAGCTTCCAGATTTCAGTTCGCCTTTGTATTTACCCTGCTGGAAAAAAATCGCACGCGTGCCGTGTTCGATATTCAGCGGTTTGGCAAGCCTGCCCTTGATATCGGCGCTTTCTACTCTCACAGCGAAGTCTTCCGGGTTGCGCGTCCATCGGTCATTTACGATAAACGGTTTAGCGACGGCGGCGAGGTCTGAGCCGCATTTCCAGCAGAATTTTGAACTCGTACTTACTTCGGAACTACAGCTTCCGCAGACCGAAAGCCCTCGCGGGGCGCCCTGCCCGCATTTCGGACAGAATTTTGATCCTTTACGCACGCGATTTCTGCATTCATCATTCCTGCAGCGATTGGTGAAAATTCCCATCGAACCATCTCCCTCCTCCGGCGCCGGGTCTGCGACACCCGAGCCGAAGGATCAAGTTAGAGTAAAACGTCCTGTTCGTTTGATTCGTCATTCATAATTCGTAATTGTCGTTCCCGCGGTTCATTCGTAAATCGTAATTCGTAATTCTTAATTGTCTTACAGCGGTCTCGTAGCATGCGCAATAGCTTTAAGTAGAAACCTGATAACCAGAATGACGATCAGCAGGCTCACGACCACTGCGACAGTCATAACCGGATATCGCCAGAAACGGGTCA
>PWYL01000002.1 GCA_003568315.1 Mollicutes bacterium
ACAGCAAAACCCCGATCCACCAGATCCTTTTCATCTTTTTCACCGCAATCTCTTTTTGGATTTTTCTTGGAAGAATTACATCCGTATCATTTTTTACATTCACCTGTGCATAATAAAAAAACATTCTAAAGAATGTTTTCAAACACGTATGGAAATACGCTGGATGCAGGCATTCGCATACCGCATGGTCTTCGCCTCCAGAAATCCCTTATAGCTTCATTATATGTGCAAAAAAGTGATAAGGCAATAGAGCATGTGTAGGAAAACGAGATAGTTTTCACAGCTTAACAATGCGGGGCCTTGATGACCAAGTCCGGTATGACCGTTGTTGTGTTCTTCTTGTCGTGTTGCTCTTTTTCAGTGCGGCCCTCTTCATCCTCAGTGTCCGAAACATCAAGAAGCACTGAATTCTATGAACCTCCCTTTCGAAGGGATGCCCTCCCTCGGAGGGCTGTTCTTCCGATCATTCCGGCATCCTTTTGTGTGTACAATGGTGGCGATGGCGTCTTGACATGATACAATGAAGAAAAGACATCAAGGGCGGGGATGGTCATGGAAAAAATCATCAGTGATCAGAAGACGTTCTTCCATAGCAACGCGACGAAGCCCTATGCCTTCCGAAAAGGACAACTGCTCCGTTTGAAGAGGATGCTCAAAGAGAACGAAGAAGCGCTGATGGACGCCTTGAGAAAGGATTTGCACAAATCCGCTTTCGAGGCTTACGCCACCGAAATCGGCATTCTTCTGCATTCGCTCCAACACACGCTGAAACATCTGAAACGCTGGATGGCCCCAAGGAAAACGAAGCGTCCGCTCTTCCTCCGTTTCGCGAAAGCCCGGGTGGAAAAAGAGCCCAAGGGAGTGGTCCTCATCATCGGTCCTTACAACTATCCCCTCCAGCTTGTGGTCGAGCCTTTGATCGGGGCGATTGCGGCCGGAAACACCGCCATCGTCAAACCTTCGGAGTTTCCCCAAAATACGGAAAAGCTCTTGGAAAGACTTCTCAACGACACGTTCGATTCCCGGGTCGTGCACACCGTCACGGGCGGTGTGGAGACCACACAGAACCTTTTGCGGGAGCCTTTCGACCACATCTTTTTCACGGGAAGCCCGAGAGTGGGAAGGATCGTCTATCAGGCGGCCGCGAAACAGTTGATCCCCGTCACTTTGGAACTCGGGGGGAAAAGCCCTTGCATCATCGACAAAAGCGCGAAGCTCGAAATCGCGGCCAGACGCATCGTCTTCGGGAAGTTTCTCAATGCCGGTCAGACCTGCATCGCGCCCGATTACCGCTTGGTCGACAAGCCGGTGAAAGACGGGCTTGTCCGCCATCTGAAAGAAACGCTCAAAAAATTCCATCCCGACCCCGCCGAAAGCATGGGGCGTATCATCAACGACAAACATTTCGAGAGGATCGTCTCGTTGATCGATGAAGAAAAAATCGTCCACAGCGGCGAACACGACAAAGACAGTCGCTATATCGCACCCACCATCCTCGATGACGTCACCTTCGAGGATGCCGTCATGCAAGAAGAGATTTTCGGTCCGTTGTTGCCAATCATCACCTATGAGGATCTCGATGAGACAATCGAGACTTTGAAGGGGAAGCCGACACCTCTCGCTCTGTATGTTTTCAGTGAAGAAAAAGCAGTGACGAGAAAGGTCGTCGGCAATGTGTCTTTCGGGAACGGCGCCGTCAACGACACCATCTATCAGGTCGCAAATCCTCATCTTCCCTTCGGAGGAAAAGGCCAAAGCGGCCTTGGCCACTATCACGGCAAGGCCTCTTTCGACACCTTCTCCCACCAGAAGAGCCTTATCGAAAGAAGCACGAGAACCGATCCGGCAATCGCCTATCCGCCGTATACGAAACAAAAGATGTCCTTGGTCCGCAAGCTTATGGGGTGATTCCCCTAGTGAGCGAGGGAAGATATTGGGGGGAAGTCCAATGATCCATTCTTTTCCCTTATTCAATAGAGAAAGGAGGTGACTCAATCATGAAGAAACTGCAAGCGACAGGACCCAAAGTGTTGTTCATTCTGGGACTTGCCGTCGCGCTCTTTCTGCTTTTGCCGGTGTTGTCCTATGATGATTTGACATATCAGGGGTATGAGGTCGTGTTCGGAAAAGAACTCATGACCATCGATCCCTTCGATCTGGGAGAGATCGCAAGCGCGAGACTGCCGTTTTCACCGCTGGCGCTTTTCGCTTTCGGCCTTCCCCTCGTGGGTGGCATCATCGCCATTGTTTCTAGGAAGTTCGTGTTCTTGTCGCTGGTCTTGTTCGTGGTCAGTCTGTTCTTGCTTTCGGCCTTGCCCCGCGAAATCGACATTGTCTACACCGTCGGGACTTTCTCGAGCTCCGCCGAAGTCGACTGGAACATGGGCATCGGCCTTATCGGCGCCTTGGTCGCGACTGGTGCAGCCACGATCATCGCTTTCCTCATGACGCTCGACACGATCATCGCTTTTTTCAAGACGCTCGATTCATGAAAATGCAGGAAGTTCTCACACAAGCAAACGAAAGAAGGATTCATCGGGTGCCTGCCGTCAGTGCATGGTCTAGGTCCCATGAACCCTTTTTTCTATAGATCTTTTGCACTTGGTATGATCATTCGCCGTTGGAAAACCTTGTGTCAGATTGACCGCCAAGGTGATTTCGCCACGCGAAATCATATGCAAGACGTTTTACATCCTTCTCGGAGACATTTATAATGGATTTGTAGGTGTCATTTGCGTTTCATGCGCAACCCGGCCCGAAAGAAAGCGAATCCGATAAAGGAGAGATTCTTATGAAGAAAGTAGCGATTCTGGTAGCGAACGTCTTTGAGGACAACGAGCTTTTCTATCCCTTCTTCCGGTTGCGGGAGGAGGAGCACATCGTCGATCTGGTCGGAGCCGAGGCGGATACCGTCTACAAAAGTAAAAACGGCGCTCCCGTGAAGAGCAACAAAGCCTCCAAGGATGTCTCCGCCGACGACTATGACGCCGTCATCATCCCCGGAGGATATTCTCCGGACCAAATGCGCCGCTGCAAAGAGACCGTCCGCTTCGTCAAGGACATGCATGAGAGAAATAAACCCATCGCCGCCATCTGTCACGGCCCGTGGATGATGGCTTCAGCATGCGATCTCAAGGGCCGGAGAGTGACCGGGTTCGATTCGATCAAAGACGATATGGTGAACGCGGGCGCCACCTTCGTCGATGAAGAGGTCGTCGTCGACGGCAACCTCATCACCTCGCGGACGCCGAGGGATCTGCCCGCGTTCTCCAAAGCCATTCTCCAAGCCTTGAAGTGATCCGAAATCCGGTTTCCATTTTCCTCTTCGAAAGTCGAAAAAGGACCTCATAACCAGATTTTATGAATCCTTTTCCTTTTTGGTATCGCAATATGACCGTCTAGATTCACAAAGCTGTGATGCCGCGTGCTTGAAACATGGATAGATGCTCGGTTTTGCTTCTTATGAAGCGTCTCAAGTAAAATAGAAAAGCCGCGAAGCCTCTCGCTTCGCGGCTTTTGACGGAAATGCTCGTGCGGAATCGGAGTCGACTACTCGACTTCGAAGATGTCTTCGGATGCACCGGTCTAGCCTATGCATCCGCCACCACCCACACTTCTTCGAAATCCAAGGCGCTCATGTCGGCCGCAGCCGGTGTTCCTTGCATTTGGAGCGTGCCGAGACCGGTCACGCCGGCGGTTCCTCCGGGATGGGATTCGATACCGGGATAGGAATCATCGAGCTCTTGGTCATAATACGTCGCTGCCCAAGGCTCATAGGCGCCTTGCTCAGGGTCGGTCCGGCCAATCTTTATGCTCGCGTTCGTTGTGTCGGATGCCTCTTCCTCAAGTGTGATTGTGCCGGCCGCATAAGTTCCCACGAGGCGGCCCCGGTGGATGTTGCAGCCGGCGAGGACGCCCTCACGCTTCGCGGACGCACCCGGCCGTCCACGATCAAGAATTCGATGAGTTCCAAGCATGGTTTCTCATGCCCAAGACATTTGTCCACTGTTTTTCCCCTGAAGAAACGTAGGGTGAAGCATGAGTCGCCATGAATCAGATAGTGAACTTTCCCCCGAGGTTGATACTTCTATTGTACAAAGGCATGACAAGAGAACGTGCAAAAAGTGGATGGGTCGCCGGCTTTCTTCTTGGATTGGTCTTGTCCAAAAACCGGGTGACGTTCACGACTGTCGGGTGATGGTCCTCAGATGAGGGCTTGGATGTGTTTTTCCAGTGCTTCCGGATTTGTCTTTGGGGAAAAGCGTTTGACGGGCTTGCCGCTTTTGTCGATGAGGAATTTCGTGAAATTCCAACGCACGGTCCGCTTCCATATCTTTCCGGTCGTCTCTGTGAGCCAACGGAAGAGTGGGTGCGCATCCGGACCTTTCACTTCAATCTTCGCAAAGAGCGGGAAGGTGATGCTATAGAGGGCGGAGCATTTCTCCAGGATCTCTTCGTGTTCATAGGGCTCCTGCTTGAAAGAGTTCGACGGGAATCCCAGCACGACGAAGTTCTGGTCGGCATATTTCCGATAGAGTTCTTCGAAGCCTTCGAATTGATAGGCGAAGCCGCACTCCGAGGCGGTGTTGACGATGAGGACGACACGCCCTTCGTATTCGGAGAGCGGTCGTTTTTCCCCGTGGATGTCTTTGGCTTCGAAATCATTGAGTGTCATGGTCGATCATCTCCTTTCTTCATGTATCATTCTACCATACCGGAAAAAAATGGAGAACGCATATGCATGGTTCAATGGCGCATGACATTCTTGGAAAACTACCGGGAATCAAAGCGAACCGGCTCGTGGTTCGGAAGTGATCCATCAATGCGTGACAAGACACGGTCATTCTTTGCCTTGACCCTTTTTTTCTGTGGGATTCGTCACCCCCTGTACGGCCGTGAAAAAGAATCCGGATATCTCTTGGGAAATCCGGATTCTTTGGATGCACACTCGCGTTCACTTGTGGAACGGCAATCACGTTTTCCACCCCGGCGAAGTGGTTGTATCAGGCCGACAGGTGTTTTTCTCAGCGTGGATAGAGGTCGCCGGTGTCGTCGGTGTCGATCATGGCGCGACGGTTCCTCTGTGTGACGATGAGGTCGTGATAGCGTCCAAGATCGGCGCTTATGGCTTGGACCATGTTGTCGACATAGCCTTCGAAATCCGTCTCGCAGAAGCCCTCTTCGCATTGTTGGGTGTGGAGGGCGAAGAGCGCATCACCCGTCGTGGAGAGATGCTTCTCCTTGGCGTAAAGATAGAAATACAGGCGTTCATTGAGTTCGGGAACGAAACGCACCGCCAAGCGTTCGGGGTCCTTTTTGCGGAAGACGACGCCTTCTTCCTTCTCGATGCGGAACTTCACAATCGGAAACATCGTGCGAAAGAGCGCTGCTTGCAGATGATCGGGAAGATCCTCCTTCCCGATGACGAGCAAGGAGTGATAATCGACGCTCATATCCTCCTCGGAGCCATCCTGGTATCGTTCGGCCTCTCCCCTTGCGGATTGCCATTCTTCCACGGGGAAGGTCTTCATCTTCTCGACATGGTCGGCGATGTCTTTTTCTTCGTGTTTCCCGGGTGTGGGAAAATTCAGTTTCTCGATGACAATCTCGGCGTCAATATCCTTTTCAAGTCTGTCCGTTTCTTCATAAAGGTGCGGAACGCCGGTGCGTTTTTGGAAACGGCGGTCGATGAGGCTCCCGTCTTCGTGGATTTCCAGATAGTTGAATCCTTTCTCGTCATGATTGTATCGTTGCCAATGGACCAGTCTTTTTTCCATAGTTTCCCTTGTATAATAAATATCGTGCTATTTATTATACTTCTCCTTTCTTTTTAGTATCAGAGTAACTCCTTTATAATGAGAAGTAACAAACGTTGTGGAGTGTGTCATGATTATCCCTA
>PWYL01000071.1 GCA_003568315.1 Mollicutes bacterium
CCAACCACGCCGAAGCGATCGCCCTTTCTTTGGGCATGAGCCAGATGCTCGTCGGGCTCACCATCGTCGCCGTGGGGACGAGCCTTCCCGAACTCATCACGACCATGGTCGCGGCCGTGAAGAAAGAAAGCGCCATCGCCCTCGGCAACATCGTCGGCTCCAACATCTTCAACATCCTCTTCGTCTTGGGACTCACAAGTCTCATCCGCCCCGTACGCATGGTCGCGGATTCCGTCTATGACCTTTCGCTCTTGCTGCTCATTTCGGCGGTGATGCTCGTCTTCGCCGTCACCGGACGCATTTTCAGCCGTTATGAGGGAGCGTTTCTGCTTTTGCTCTATCTGGGTTATGTCGTCTACATCGTCATGAGGAACTGAGCTTTACCTCGCCCCTCGCCTCGTGGTGCTTTTTTCATGGATGCGAATGAAAGCGGAAGTGGTAGAATGAAAAGAGAACCCACCAACGCACACTGTAACGGTCTTGGGAGGGATTCCGTATGAAAGAGGCCCTCTTCTATGAAAAACTCGCCGACAAGAACGTCCGCTGCAACGTCTGCCGCCACCGTTGTCTCATCAAGGAGGGGCGCAGGGGCATATGTAGGGTGCGCGAAAACAATGACGGGAAACTTTATGCCCTGAATTACGGCCTCACCGCCGGCGTGGGCGTGGATCCCATCGAGAAGAAACCCTTGTACCATTTCCTTCCCGGCACCCGGAGCTATTCCTTCGCGGCCCCGGGCTGCAATTTCCGCTGCCCCTGGTGTCAAAACCACCATCTTTCCCAAAGCTTTTTCGCCAAGGGCAAGCTCGCAGGCGTAGAGATCCCCCCGATCGCCCATGTGCGTCGCGCTTTGCACTATGGGTGTTCTTCCATCGCCTGCACCTATTCGGAACCGACCATCTATCTCGAATACGCCCTGGAGACGATGAAAGCGGCCAAAGAGAGGGATCTCGCCAATGTCTGGGTGTCGAACGGCTACATGAGCGAAGAGACCCTTTCCGCCATCATTCCTTATCTGGATGCGGCGAACATCGACTTCAAGGGGACCGATAGCGCCTATGAAAAATTCGTGGGGGGCAAAAAAGACTTCGTCGTCGAAAACATGAAACGCCTTCTTGATTCCGGCGTCCATCTCGAGATCACGACTCTCGTCATCCCCGGTGTCAACGACACCGAGGAAGAACTGACCGAGACCGCAAAAACAATCGCTGAAGAACTCGGCACGGACGTTCCTTGGCACATCAGCCGCTTCTTTCCCGCCTTCCGCATGAGAAAGACCCCGCCGACTTCGAAAGAGACGCTACGGAAAGCGGAAAGGATCGGAAAAAGACAAGGCATAAAAACCATCCACCTCGGCAACATCTGAAGGAGGGATTCCATGGGACTTCAAGCGGCTTACATCGTCCCCCCCCCGCCGCTCATCCTCCCCGAGATCGGCAGGGGCGAGGAAAGAAAAATCCAAAGGACCATCGACGCTTATCAAAAAATCGCCATCGAGATCCTCGACAAGAACCCCGACACGATCGTCATCGCGAGTCCGCATGCCCCGATCCGCCCCGAAGGTTTCCTCGTTTTCGAAGGAAAAGCGGCCCAAGGCGATTTCGCCATGTTCGGCCATCCGCGCCCTTCTTTCCGTGTGGCCTATGACACCGCTCTCGCCCGGAAAATCCGCGAAGAGGCCGACAACAAAGCGATCACGAAGGAATACAAGATGGTCCCTTTGGACCACGGGACACTCGTCCCCCTTTCTTTCTTCCGCGAGCATCTCGATACACTCCGCATCGTGCTTGTGGCGCCGTCACACCTTTCGCTCTCCCGCCATGCCGGATTCGGCAAGGCTTTGCGGCGGGCCGCAGAAAAAGAAAAGCGAAGGATCGTCTTCATCGCGAGCGGCGACCTCTCCCACCGACTCACACATGACGGCCCCTACGGCTATGCGAAAGAAGGAGCGCAGTTCGACGACTTGATTTGTGACATCATCGAGAAATCCCGTCCGGAAGGGTTTTTGCAAATCGACAGGCGTCTTTCCGTCCGCGCGGGCGAATGCGGCCTCCGCCCCTTCGCGATGCTTGCGGGTGTCTTGGAAGGGTCAGCCGTGGAAAGCAGGCTCCATTCCTATGAAGGACCTTTTGGCGTAGGCTATGCCGTGGCCTCGTTCCACCCCGCCGAAGGATGATGACACCGCATGATGGAAAGCGGGCGGTTTGGACTTTTCTTGCCGGGATGATTTCCTCAGCCCTTACAAGGAGGCGACAAGATGGAATGGTATGAAAACGAACAGTTCTGGCGCGACCTCTATCCCTACATGTTTCCCAAGGAACGTATCCGGAATGCCTTGGAAGAAGTGGAAAAGATCCTCGGCATGGTGGACATGAAGGAGGGACATGTCCTCGATATGGCGACCGGTCCCGGGCGTCATGCCGTCCGGTTCGCGAAGAAGGGTTTCACAGTCACCGGCGTCGACAAATCCCCCTTCCTTCTCGAGCATGCCCGCGCACTCGCAAAAGAGGAAGAGGCGGTTGTGGAATGGGTGGAAGCCGACATGCGCGAATTTTGCCGAAAAGACACGTTCGATCTCGCGCTCAATCTGTTTTCCTCATTCGGTTTCTTTGACAACGAGGAGGAGGATTTCCTCGTTTTACAAAACCTCTTCGCGAGTTTGCGGAAAGGCGGCATCATCGTCATGGACACCGTGGGAAAAGAGATCCTCGCGAGAAATTTCAAGCAGACGATAAGCCACCGCTACGAGGATGGAGCCCTGCTTGTCAACCGTCACGAGATCGTCGACGAGTGGCGACGGATCCGGAATGAATGGGTCCTTGTCAAGGATGGCGATGTGCGAGAATACACCTTCCATTTCCGATGCTACTCGGCGAAAGAGCTCTTGATGCTTCTCGAACGGGCGGGCTTCCGACAAACCGAGGTGTTCGGATCCTTGGACATGTCCCCTTATGACGAAAAGGCCAAAAGGCTCGTCGTCACCGCGAGAAAACCCTGAGCGGCACACACGACCCCGTCACGTCAAGACGGGGTCTTTTCCAATCCGGAAGGCAAATATGAAACCCGGACACAAACCTTGTCGAACGTTCAGAAAGTACAATCCAAAGACAACCGCATATGATACAATGAAAGCAAGGAATCCATGCTCGAGATGACTCGGAAACGGGAGGGGAAACATGAAAAGGATCGCTTGCAGGATCTATCAGAAAATCATGAAATTCACCGCCTATTTTCTGCCCTGGCGGGAGCCCGTTCTCATCGAGGGGGAAGACAGTGTTTTGGAGCTGCCGGACATCCTCGTCGAGAAGGGATTGAAAAGGATATTGGTCGTCACGGACGCGAACCTCGTCCGGCTCGGCCTTTTGGAACCCTTGTTGAGGATTCTTGAACGAGACGGCATCACCCACACCCTCTACGACAAGACCGTGCCGAATCCCACAATCGCGAATGTCGAGGAAGCGTTGACGCTTTACAAGGACAATCTCGCCGAAGCCATCGTCGCTTTCGGCGGCGGCTCTTCCATCGATTGTGCGAAAGTCGTCGCCGCGAGACTCGCGCGGCCGAAGAAACCGATCGCCAAGATGAAGGGACTTTTGAAAATCCGCAAGAAGACGGTGCCCTTCTTCGCTGTCCCCACCACTGCCGGAACGGGGAGCGAGGCGACCATCATCGCCGTCATCTCGGACCCCGAAGACAATGCCAAATATCCCATCATCGACCATGCCCTCATGCCGGATTACGCCTTTTTGGACGCCGAACTCACCATCAACCTTCCCAAGAATTACACCGCGACGACGGGCATGGACGCTTTGACGCATGCCGTGGAGGCCTACATCGGCAAGTCGAACACCAAAAAGACCGCAGAGCTCGCCAAAGAGGCGGTGGGACTCATCTTCGAAAACCTCCCGCAAGCCTTCGCGGACGGCTCCGAAAGCGAAGCCCGCCACCAGATGCTCAAGGCGTCGTATTATGCGGGGCTTTCTTTCACTCGTGCCTATGTGGGCTATGTGCACGCCCTCGCCCACAGTCTCGGGGGCTTCTACGACACACCCCATGGCCTTGCGAACGCCGTGCTCTTGCCCCATGTCCTCAAAGCCTACGGCGAACATGCAGAAAGACCGCTCGCGGAACTCTATGACGCCGCCGGCCTCAAAGGCGAGACGGATTCCGCACTGAAGGCAAAAGCCTTCATCGCGGCCATGGAAAAGCTTTCCCGAAGTTTGGATATTCCTCTGACCATCAAGGGAATCAAGGAAGAAGACATCCCCCTCATGGCCGAAAGGGCCGCGAAGGAAGCCAACCCGCTCTACCCTGTCCCCCGCATCTTTTCTGCGAAGGAACTCGAGCGTTTCTATCATTCGGTGAGGGAGTGAGCGGCATGAAAGGCTATGTGGGACGCATCGCCCATATCGACCTCACAAGTGGTCAAATCGGCGAACATGCCGTTTCCGACAAAGTCAGATCGCGCCACATCGGTGGGAAGGTCCTCGCCGCGAAGATCATCCACGATGCGTTTTCCCAACGCGTGGATCCCTTCAGCGAGAAGAATCTCCTCGTCGTCACGACTTCGCCGTTGAACGGAAGCGGCCTGCCTTGTTCGTCACGGTTCAACGTTTCCACGATTTCGCCCTTGACGGGGCTTCTCACCTCCTCGAACTGCGGCGGCCCCTTCGGGCTGCACTTGAAACGGGCGGGTTTCGACGGTCTCGTCATTGAGGGAAGAAGTGAAGCCCCCGTCTATCTCGATATCGAAGACGGGAAAATCACCGTCAAAGACGCGAAAGACCTCTGGGGGCTCACAACGTCAGAGACGCAAAAAAGGATCCAAGAAGAAAAGAAGAAAGGAACCTTGGCGATCGGTCCCGCCGGCGAGAATCTGGTCCGCTTCGCCGCCGTCATGAGCGATGAGAGAGCCCTGGGCAGAGGTGGCATCGGCGCTGTTTTCGGCCACAAATCCTTGAAGGGTATGGTCGCTTCCGGCACAGTGCAAATCGATGTCGCTGACAGAAAAAGACTCAAAAAACTCGCAAAATGGTGGGTGGGAAGCCTCCAATCCCACGAGCTCACGGGAAAACAACTTCCGACCTATGGAACGGGAGGGCTCCTTTCCACCATGCATTTTCGGGGACTCCTCGCGACGAGGAACCATGCCGCCGGCTCTTTCGAAGGTTTCGAAAAGATCAGCGGCGAAGCTTTGCGCGAGAATCATCTCAAGACGAACAAGGGTTGTCTCACCTGCCCCATCCGTTGTGAGCGGCGCATCGAACACGAAGGAAAGACCATCAAGGGACCGGAACTCGAGACCTTGACGCTTCTCGGCAGCAACCTCGAGAACGATTCGCTTCCTGTGATCATCGCCATGAACCGTCTCGCCGACGAGACGGGCATGGACACGATATCGCTCGGCGCAACACTCGCCCTCGCGATGGAACTTGCAGAAAAGAATCTTTGGAAGAACGACCTCGCTTTCGGCAAGACGGACAATCTGGTAAAGACCGTGGAACAAATCGCCCGGCGCGAAGGCATAGGAAACCTCCTTGCCGAAGGTGTGCGCCGCCTCGCCGAAAGAAAAGGCGGCCGAGATTTTGCCATGCATGTGAAGGGGATGGAGATTGCCGCCTATGAGCCCAGGAACGCTCACGGCATGGGACTCGGCTATGCGACCGCCTCGCGCGGCGGCTGCCATTTGAATGCGGGATATCTCGTCATCCTCGAGGGCTTGGGTTTCCAAGTCGAGGGGACGAAGAAGAAGGGCAAAGCCGCTTTCGCGGTGATGTTGCAGGATGTGATGGAGGCCGTCTCGGCGGCCGGCATCTGCCTTTTCACGACCTATACGATGCTTCCCTCTTTCATCACGAAGAAACCATCGAGCCGCCTTTCTCGCTTCATCAACCGCATCCTCCCCTCGCTAGGGCCGCTCATATCCTTCGTCACCCGCCACAAGGGCCTCCTTTCTTTGAACATGAAACGTGCTCTCCCCTACCCTTCCGCCCTCCGTTTCGTGACAGGTGAGAGGATGACCATCGGACGATTCATGCGGATGGGAGAGAGAGGCTACAATCTCGAACGGCTCGTGAACCTCCGCCAGGGGTTGACGAAGGAAGCCGACACGTTGCCTTCACGGCATCTCGAGAGCCATTGGCAAGAAGGCAAGAGACCGATGGACCTATCCGCCATGCGGAAGGACTACTACCGCATCCGCGGTTGGGACGAAGAGGGAAGACCGAAGAAGAAGACATTGAAAAAGCTCGGTTTCGAAGACTGACCCTTCCGGGTGACGGTGATGAACACGCATTCTCCCATGCAGGTGTTTTGCGCCGACAAGGCGAAAAAGGAAACCTATTTCCGCTTGATGGAAGAATCCGCGAAAGATTACCTTGAACAAGCGCTCAAGGTCCTCGGGCTCCCGCGAGAGGCTTTTCGCGAATTCTTCTTCGCGCTCGGGAAGGTCCATGGCGTCTCAATACAAGGTGAGGACATCGGTTTCTACTGGACGGAAATCCGAAAAGACGTCTTGCATCTCCACGCTGTCATCATCCGCGAAAAACACCGCGGAAAGGGCTATGGCACTCGCGTCCTCGCCCACATCGAAGACACATACAAAGACAGAGTGCGCACCATCGAACTCGGCGTCCACGAAGAAAACCTCGCCGCCTTGCGTCTGTATGAGCGCTCCGGCTTCGTAAAGAAGGCATACCGGGACGATGTCGGCTACCACATCATGCAAAAACACATCAAAAAACCCCCGGATTGAAAAGGAGGTCCGCAATATGGCGAAAATCGTCGCTGTGAACACGAGCGAGAAGAAAGGTGTCGTGAAGAAAACCGTCGATCAGGCGACAATCAAAGAAGGATACGGACTCGAGAACGATGCGCACGGCGGGGATTGGCACCGCCAGGTGAGCTTGCTCGGCATCGAATCCTATAGACACATGAAACGCCTCGCCACGGTCGAACTCTGTCCCGGCATCTTCGCCGAGAACATCACCACCGAGGGGATCGAACTCCACAAAATCCCCATCGGCGCAAAACTCCGTCTCGGCGAGGCGATTCTCGAGATCACCCAGATCGGCAAGGCCTGTCATCACGGCTGTGAGATCTTCAAGAAGGTCGGCGACTGTGTCATGCCTCGCGAAGGCGTTTTCGCCCGGGTCGTGAAAGGCGGTCTCGTGAAACCGGGCGATCCAATCGAGAAGATGGTTTGACGGCTTCTCTTTTCTCACCATGACAAGCGTATGCGCAAAGATGATCTTTGTTTTTCGGGGGTGGGCATCTTGGACAACTGGACTTTGGCGAAAAAGCACGAGGAAGCTCTGGCGGACGCACGCAAGCGGCGCCGGATCCGGCTCTATCCCCCGGGCATCCTTCCTGTGGCCGCGATAGCGGTCGTTTTTCATGTCGTTTTCGGCTTGGAAGCGGAAACGACCGTTATTCTCACTCTGGCGGCGGCTTTCTTGATCTTCTCTGTCCTCTATCTTGTCGACCGTCTCTATGTCGGCAGGAAGCCTTTCGAGGAGGTCGTCCTCCCCGCCCTCGTCGAAAGGCTCGCCAAAGAGAAAAGAACCCCTGTCGAACATGAACATAGACCCAAGAAGAAATATCGCGGCTTGAACAAAACGGGCGGACTCTTTCCGCGCGCCGCTTCCGTCAGCGTCAAGAACGCCCTCCATACCGGGAATGATTCCTTCTTCGCGACCACCTTCGTCCAATCGACCGGCAATGCGAGCATCACGCATTTCAAGGGCGTCTATGTCGTCCTCTCCATAGCGCACGAAGAGCGCTTCCAGCTGCGCGAGAAGGGCCGGCCCCATCTCAAGGGCGCCTCTTATGAGCGCAAGGCCGATATCGGCGATTACCGCGTCTATAGGGAATCGTCGCGGGAGGATTCGCGCATCATGGAAGCGTATGCGCAGCTTCTCGATGAACTGAGAGCGGATGATTCCACCACGAGGGTTGCGCTTTCGGCATTGCCGGATGCGCTCCACATCGCCATCGGCAAGAAGTCATACCGTTTAGGCCGACTCGTTGCCGAAAGGATCGGCGAAATCTATGCCGCCATGCAAGGGATCCTCGCTCTCGCCGAGGATTTCCGCCGCGCGCGAAAAAAGACCCAAAACGACACCGACATGTAAGAGGTTGTCAAAAACCCGGAAAAAGGAAGATGGCCCGATGGAAAGAAAGGACCTTTTCACCCCTTACAGGAAAGACCTTCCCGAGACCCTCGATGCGGATTGTCTTCTCGACCATTGGTACAGATTCATGGAAGATGCTCCGTTTGTCCGTGAAGCTTGCATCAAGGATTATGCGGAGGCGGGGTTGGACTGGCGCAAGGTAGCTCTCGAGATGGTCTTTTCCCACCAGGCCGCATGGCTGGGCAGGATGGACGAAGCCCATGCGAATCTGGAAGAGGCTTTACCGAAAGTTTTGGAACTTCTCGAAACAGAAGCGGATTTGCCCCGGGTGGAAGGCGTCACCTATTTCTATCACGGGCTCGGAAACGGCGCCGGCTGGGCGAGAGAGATCGATTCTCGTCCCGCGATGCTTTTCGGCATCGAGAAGATCGCTGAACTCGGCTGGCAGAAAAGAGCGAGGATTGAGAGCCTCGTGGCGCATGAATACGTCCATCTCGCGCATGCGTCCCTTCGCGGCATGACACCGACCGCTTTCGATGAACTAACGACGGCGAACCCTTTGTTCAGGCTCTATGCGGAGGGTCTTGCGACCCATGCGGAGAACCTCCTGCAGGGAAGAAGAGAGACCGCCAAGCAATGGTTTTTCGAATGTATGGAAAAAATCGGGGCACTCAAAAGCCATTTCGAACAATCATTCCAAGCAGGAGACACCCACAAATTCTACGGTGATTGGCACCAAGTGGAAGGCATCGAGGATGCCGGCTATTTCCTCGGATTTCTGTTTGTGGAAGGGATGTTGGACAAGATGACATTCGCAGAACTCGCCCGGCTCGATACGCACCTGCTCGAAAAAGAAATCCTCTCGTTTCTCAAGGCGGCATGAAACACCCGATACCCTTGCGGCATGTCGGATGCCGATTTCACCAAGACAAAGGAGCTTCCGCGATGGGGAAGCTCCTTTGTGAAAGGGGGAAACGTATCGAGACGGTTCAAGCGTCTCTTCGGTAGTGGCCGCCTTGGCCGCCTTTCTTTTCGATAAGACGCACGTTGTCGATGCGCATGTTCTTGTCTTTCGCCTTGCACATGTCATAGATGGTGAGCGCCGCGAGGGAAGCCGCAGTCAAAGCCTCCATCTCCGCGCCGGTCTTCGCTTCGAGAGAGATCGTCGCATAGACGTCGATCCTTCCCGCCTCTTTGTCGGTCGCGAATTCGATCACGACATGTTCCAAAGGCAAAGAATGACACAAGGGGATGAGGTCGCTTGTTCTCTTCGCGGCCATGATGCCGGCGATCCTCGCCGCGGCGAAGACGTCTCCTTTTTCCGAGCCTTTCTTCATTACGGCCTCCAGGGTGGATGGCGCCATCTTGATGGAAGAAGCGGCTTTGGCCACGCGTTTCGTTATGGCCTTGTCGCCGATATCGACCATCTTCGCCTTCCCTTTCGCATCCAGATGTGTGAATTCCATGGAATCAACCTCCGATCCGGTTCATGGTCCGTTTTTGTCTTTCTCGTCCCTTTTCCAAAGCGTGTTCAGGGGGTTTGGTTCTTATGGCCTCTTCGAAACGTTTCTGTAACGCCACTTTTTCCAAGCCTTTCACAAGAAATTCTTTGTCCGAGAGGAGACAAGTCTTCAGATGACCGTCCGCCGTCAACCGGATGCGGTTGCAGAAACTGCAGAATTTGTGGCTGACGGGGTCGATGAAACCGATCTTTCCTTTCTTCCCTTCGATCGCGTAGTATTCGGCGATCCTTTCTTTTTTCACAAAGACGAGCTCCGGATGCTCGCGCAAGACATCGTCCTTGGCGAGAAAATGTGTCTCATAACGGAAACCCTCGTGATGGAAGGGCATGAGTTCGATGAAACGGACGGTGATGTCGTGACGGGCGGCCAAGTCGATGAAATCGCCGATTTCATCATCATTCAAGCCCTTCAAAAGGACGCAGTTCAGTTTGATGGGGGTGAGGGAGGCCGCCTTCAATTCCCGGATGAGTGACTCCACATCGAGGTGGGCATCTTGACGGACGATCTGCCTGTAGGTCTTTTCTTCGAGGGAATCCACACTCAGGTTGACCCGGTCGATGCCTGCGGCTTTCAGCTCTTTCGCCCGGCCTTTGAGGAGGATGCCGTTCGTCGTGAGGACGAGCTCCTCGATGCCTTCTACGGCGCGAATCCTCTTTATGAGGTCGAAAATCCCTTTTCGGACAAGCGGCTCACCGCCTGTCAGCCGAATCTTTCGTACCCCCGTCGCGGCGGCGGTTTTGATGATGTCGACGATTTCCTCGTCGCGGAGGATGTCCACGTGCGATTTCTTTTCTATACCCTCTTTGGGCATGCAGTAGGCGCAGCGGAGATTGCAGCGGTCGGTCACGCTCACCCGCATGTAGTCGATCTCTCTTTGGAAGGAATCACGCATGCCTATCCTCCCCTTTCGCTGATGACGCCGGCGTCATCAAGTGTGTAGCCGCCGATTCTTTCGAGACGGTCCGCTAAAGCGCGCGATTGGAGTGTCTTGATGAAAGCGCGGATTTTCGGATGGTCCAAAGTGTCCTTTTTGACGAGAAAATCGTAATATTCTTTGCCGATGGGAAGAAAGTCGAGGCCGTGGATGTTCGCGACACTTTCCACTCCCATGCCACAATCGAAGTTCTCGTCCATGACCGAAGCGGCGACGGCCGTGTGGGTCGAGAGCTCCTGCTCATAGCCCTTGATCCGTTTCGCGTCGATTCCCTCTTTTCCCAATAGATGTTCGAAGAGGATCCTCGTGCCGCTACCCCGCTGGCGGTTGACGAAGGTGACATCCTCCCGGGTGAGATCGCCGAGCGAACGGATGTTCTTCGGATTGCCCTTTTTCACATAGAGTCCCTGCATCCTTCCCGCACCCCGGATGAGAACGTGCCCTTTCGGAAGATACTTTTCCAACAAGAAGCGGTTGTAGCCGCCGGTTTCGTCCATGATGTGGACGGGAGCGAGATGGCATTCGCCCGCTTTCATGGCGGCGACTCCGCCAAAGCTTCCCACATGCGAGACAGAAAGGCGCACATCCTCATCGCGCAAGAGGTCGTCGATCTCATCGAGCATGATGTCGTGACTTCCCGTGACGACAAGCGCGGCATCGATTTCCGCGATTGGTCGCATGAGGATGACATCGACCTCTTCAGCGGCGTTCAGCCCTTCGGCGTGTTTCGGAATCCGGACCAGGCCGTCGGCCTTCACGAGGCTCGAACTCACCCCCGCCCCCCTTTGCAGGGCGAAGGCTTTGTAGTGTGTGTCCATCTTGCCGACTTTCACGCGCACGAACTCCTCGTGCCGAAGAGAGGAATGGATGCTTTTTCCGAGTGTGGCCTTGAGCACGGGCCGGGTAGAAGGGATTTGGCGGAGTCTTTTTTCCAAGAAGCGTCTCACGAGGAATTCGAAACTGACGAAGGCCGACACCGGATAGCCCGGGATGCCGAAAACGGTCGCATCAAGGATTTCCCCGACGATGAGGGGTTTCCCCGGTTTGATGTTCACCCCGTGCAAATGGAGGACACCTTCCTTTTCGACGACATTTCTTGTGAAGTCCTTGCCGCCGGCGCTGCTGCCGGCGATGACGAGAATCGTGTCGTGGTCCTTCGCGGCCTCTTTCAAGGCGGCCGCGATTCTCTCTTCATCATCGGGCGCGTTCTCATATATGGACACAATGGCTCCGAGGGATTCTGTTTCATGTCGCAGATAGCGGGAGTTCGAGTCGATGATGCAGCCCTTCTTCAAATCCTTCACATGTCGCACAATCTCCTCGCCTGTCGGTAAAATGGCGATACGCGGCCTTTTCAAGACTTCGATCTCTTCGATGCCGCCGGCGATAAGCGCCGCGATGTCGATGGGGCGGATACGGTGGCTCTTCGGCAAAACGAGACTCCCTTGGGCGATGTCCTCGCCGATGGGGCGGATGTTCTCGTAGGAAGATGCCGAATGGTAGAGACGGATGCGCCCTTTTTCAAGTTCATGGACGTCTTCGACCATGACGACCGCATCAAAGGAGGAAGGGATCATGTCCCCCGTGTTCACCCGGCGATAATCTTTTCTCTCCAAGGTCACCGGCGACGATTCGCTCGCTTCTTCGGTGTCTTGGGCTTTCACCGCCACGCCGTCCATGGCGCTGGCATTATAACAAGGAGAAGAGACCCGCGCTTTCAAAGCGCAGGCGGTCACTCTTCCGAGGGCCTCTTCGGTGTCGGTCATCTCCGTTTCCAACGGCCGTTTCTTCTCGGCGAGCGCCTCGGTGATTCTTTTCGCCTCTTCGAGGTCGAGACTCTCCAGATAGATATTTCTTTCCATCTAATCCTCCAATCCGTACACCTTGACCCGGCGGCCTTTCGCGAACCCTTCGGTGGCGGCGGGGATCACGATGTAGCCATCAGCACGGTTCAAGGCGTTGATGGCGCCCGATTTCGCAAAGAGCGGTCGCACGCGCAAGGGATCGTCATCGACGAGTTCCACGACTTGGCAGGTGGTCCTTCCCGGCGCGCCTTGCACGTTCGTCTCGAGCACACCTTCATGTGGAGGTGCGCTTCTTTCTTTCAGTCCCGTGAACGCCTCCATGATTGCGGGGAAGAGAAGGTGCAAGACGACATAGGCGCTCATCGGATGGCCCGGAAGCCCGATGAGAAGTTTTTTCTCCTTCGTGGCGATGATGGTCGGTTTCCCGGGTTTCAAGGCGAGACCGTGCAAATGCACCGTAGCACCGATATCCTCGAGCACCCTCCGGGTGTAATCCTCCTCGCCGACGGAGCTTCCTCCCGAGATGAAGACGAGATGGTTGCCCATCAAGGCGTTTGTGATCGTCTCTTTGAATACGAGGGGATCGTCTTTGATGACGGCTCTATCCGTGAGGATGACCCCTCTTTTTTTCAAGGAGGCGGAAAGGGAGAAGGTGTTGATGTCGCGCACTTCGCCGATTGCGGGCTTGTCGGTGACAATCTCGTCTCCCGTGGAGATGAGCGCGGCCGAAAGCGGCTCATACACGTCGATCGCCCCGATGCCGACCGCCTTCAAAGCGCCCACGGTGCGGGAAGTGATTTTCTCGCCCTTGTTCAGAAGAAGGTCGCCTTGACGCATGTCGCTTCCCTTCTTCTGGATGTTTTCCCATTTGGAGGCCGCGCGCTTGATGAGAATCTCTTCGCCGATCTCTTCGGTGTCCTCGATCATCACCATGGCCGAAGCACCTTTAGGAATATGGCCCCCCGTGGGCACATAGACGGTCGTGTCCGAAGAGATTCCCCTAGCGGCCGCTTTGCCCATTTTGACCGCACCGCGGCATTTCAAGGGCACGGGCGCGCTTTCGCTAGCGAGGGCGACGGACCTATGGTCCACGGCGTAGCCGTCGACCGCCGAGCGTGGGAAGTGCGGCACTTCCTCCTGCGCCGTGACGTCTGAAGCGACCACCCGGCCGAGAGCGTCCTCGACGGAAAGACGCTTTGTTTTGATGTGCAGATTCTTTCCTTCTTCCTTGAGGATGTCATAAGCATCCTCGATTGTTTTCACCTCTAACATGCTCAACCTCCCACGTGGTAGACCTCGTCTGCCACCGCCTCGTTGAAGGCTTGGTCATGGCAGACGAGGATGATGGTCATCTTTTCTTTCAACTTGCATACAAGCGTCTTCAACTCTTCGATCGATTCGATGTCGAGATAGGTCGTCGGCTCATCGAGAAGGAGGATCTCCGGCTCGAAGATGACGCTTCTAAGAATCGAAGTCTTCATCTTCTGGCCCGCGGAAAGGTTCTTCGCGTTCTCGTGAAGTTTCTCCTTTAGGCCCATGAGGCGGGCGTATTCCAAAATCCTTCCTTCATAGCCTCGCGCATCCCGTCCGCGGATTTCGAGCGGATAGACGATGTTCTTGTAGACGGAACGGTCGAAGAGGACGGGGTCTTGGAAATGGATGGTCGCGAATCCGCTTTTTTCAATCTCGCCCTCATGCGCGATCAGTCCGCCGATCGCTTTCAAAAGCGTCGTCTTGCCGGAGCCGTTCCTTCCCGTGACGACGGTCACGGCGTTTTGCAGGAAGAGGGCGTCTTCGTAAGCAATGCGCAAAGCAGGGTATTCCACGGCGACATTCTTCAACCTAACCATAGAAATCCCTCCGGAAGCGCGAAAGCGCAAGGTGGATGAGAAAAGCGACAAAGAGGAGGATGATTCCCATGGCGATGGATGTGCCGAATTGTCCCATGGAAGTGTTCATGGCGATGAAGGTCGTCATGACCCTCGTCTCGCCTTTGATGTTGCCGCCGACGAGCATCACCGCACCGACCTCGGCGATGGCGCGGGAGAAGGCGAGGATGAGACTCATGAAGATGAAGGGCTTGGTCTCTCTGACGAGAAGCCCCACCTTGTGTTTCCGGCGGGCACCGAGGGTCGTTGCGGTCTCAAGGACCCTTACTTGGGTCTTTTCGCTCGAGATGACGATGCTGCCGGCGATGATGGGGAGTACGAGCAAAAACTGCGCGAAAAACATCGCCGTCCGGGTGAAGACGAGATCCAAGGGTCGCAAGGGACCGATCGCGAGAAGCAGGACGATGAGTCCCATCACGACGGGAGGCACGCCCATGGAAGTGAAAAGGAGGACTTTCACGAGCCTTTTGCCTTTGAAACGGCCGATGGAGACCAAGATGCCGAAAAGCACCCCGGGCACGCCCGCGGCGAGTGTCGCCGACAAAGAGATCACCAACGACAGAAGAATGATCTGATAGATTTCCCAATCAAAAGAAACTAGCAGTTCGAACGCGGTTCTCAACCCTTCCGAAATCATACATTCATTCCTCCAAGGGGATGAAGAGACGTTCGCCATCCACCCGGTATTCTCCAATCATATTGACGGTCGCCGCCGAAGTGAACCAGTCGAAAAACACACGGGCCGCCTCACCGTCGCCACCGCGAATCTCCGACGAGACTTTGATGATGCTGTAGAGGTTGTGCAACCCTTCATCCTCCGGATTTTCATAGGCGACACCGATATGAAGATTTGCCCGCATCGCGAGATACGTTCCCCTGTCCGTCAGGGTGTAGCCCGCGGTTGTCGAGGCCATGTTCATGGTGGAACCCATGCCTTGCCCCGTTTCCTTGTACCATCCTCCGAAACCGTCGATGTCATAACCGAAGGTTTCCCAAAGGTAAAGCTCTCGTGCATGGGTGCCTGAATCGTCTCCGCGCGAGTAGAATGTGAGATTGCCATGGATCAATCCGAGCGCATCCGCCAGCGTTTTGGCGGGCAAGGCGTCCGGTCCCACGATGAGGAAATCGTTGTACACGATGGTCTGTCTCAATGCGCCGAAACCCTCGTCCATGAATTCCTGTTCCAACGCGGGGTCGTGGACCAAGAGGATGTCGGTTTCACCGAGCCTTCCCATCTGGATGGCCGCACCCGTCCCCACAGCGACTATTCGCGTGCGGATGCCGTGCTCCGCTTCGAAATGCGGCAGGATTTCCTCGAGCAGCCCGCTGTTGTCGAGCGAGGTCGTCGTCACAATCGTCACGCGTTCGCCTCGGCACCCGGCAAGCGCCAAAAACAATGAGAGAACCGCCGTCAACCCCAGAAGTGACTTTGTCATGACTCCCTTCCTTTCAAAGAAAAAGGGGTTCTCCCCATCGCAAAGAAAGGAAAACCCTGGTTCCTTTCCAAGCATGGGAGGCGCAGACGTTTCCATCCGCACCCTGTCGGTCGCCCGCCATGGCCCATATACCGTAGGTCGGCACGACTCGGAACACTTTCCATCCTCATTATAGCCCAAAAAAACGGGGAATGATAGTTCTGGATGAAGAAATGTCTTTTCTTCACCCGCAAGACCTGATTCTATTGTTTATATTGCAAAATGTAGTTATAATGGATATGAGAAACAAATATGAATCAAGGGGGATTCGTAACGTGTTTGGTTACATGGGCAAACTTTTACGTGTGAATCTGACCGAAGGCAAAACCAACGTGGAGAACCTTGACCTCGAGACAGCGAAAAAGTACGTCGGGGGCCGCGGCCTCGGCACCAAGCTCCTCTATGACGAAATCGACCCGAAAGTCGATCCGTTGAGCCCCGACAACAAGATTATCTTCGTGAACGGCCCGATGTCGGGCACACCTTCACCAACGGGCGGACGCTACATGGTCGTCACCAAGTCGCCGCTCACCGGCACCATCGCTTCCAGCAACTCCGGCGGCACCTGGGGTGCGAGACTGAAATATGCCGGCTATGACGCCATCATTGTCGAAGGGAAGAGTGAAAAGCCCGTCTATCTCGCCATCGACGAAGACAAGGTCGAAATCAAGGATGCAAGCGACCTCTGGGGCGAATATGTCGGCGAAACGACAAAGAGACTCACAACCGACAAACACACGAACGTCCTTTCCATCGGCCCCGCGGGAGAGAAACTGGTCAAGATCGCTTCCGTCATGAACGATGGCGATAGGGCGGCCGGAAGAAGCGGCGTCGGCGCCGTCATGGGCAGCAAGAACCTGAAAGCCATCCAGGTTCGGGGAAAACACAAGGTCGACCTCTTTGACGAAGAGAAGGTCAAAGAGAAGAACAAGAGCGCCACACAGAAGCTCAAAGACAACCCCGTCACGGGCGAGGGTTTGCCGACCTATGGCACCGCGGTGCTCGTCAATGTCATCAACGGTATCGGCGCCTATCCCACGCGGAACTTCCAGACCGGTGTCTTTGAAGGTGCCGAAGAGACTTCCGGCGAGACGCTCGCCGAGAAGTACCTCATCCGTCGCGAAGCCTGCCATCGCTGTCCCATCGGCTGCGGTCGCTATTCGAAAACGGACCGGGTCGAAGGCGGCGGACCGGAGTATGAGACCATCTGGGCATTCAGCGCCGACTGCGACGTGAAAGACCTCGCCAAGGTGATCGAGGCGAACCATTGGTGCAACGAGCTCGGCCTCGACACCATCTCGACGGGCGCCACCATCGCCGCGGCGATGGAACTCCAAGAGAAAGGACTCCTCGACAAGGAAGACCCCGACCACGAACTCACCTTCGGGAACGCGGATGCCATCGTGCACTGGACCAAAAAGATCGGTCATCGCGAGGGCTTCGGCGACGTCATGGCCGAAGGCTCCTACCGGATGTGCGAGAAGTACGGCCACCCCGAACTCTCCATGAGCGTGAAGAAACTCGAACTTCCGGCCTACGACCCCCGGGGTGTGCAAGGCCACGGATTGACCTATGCCACCTCGAACAGAGGCGGCTGCCACGTCCGCGGCTACATGATCAGCCCCGAGGTCCTCGGTCTCCCCGAAAAACTCGAGCGCTTGGAACTAAGAGACAAACCCTTCTGGGTGAAGACCTTCCAAGACCTCACCGCCTTCATCGATTCGACGGGTCTTTGCCTCTTCACCTCGTTCGCACTCAATGCCAACGACTACGCCGAAATCTACAACAACATCGTCGGCACCGACTGGAAGGCCGAAGATGCGCTGGCGGCCGGCGAGCGCATCTACAACCTCGAACGCCAATTCAACCTGGAAGCCGGCATCGGCGCCGAGACGGACACCCTGCCGAAACGCCTCCTGGAAGAAGAGATGCCCGAAGGCCCCACCAAGGGACATGTCCATAGACTTTCCGAACTATTGCCCGAATACTACGAAGTCCGCGGTTGGGACGAAAAAGGCATGCCGACCAAGGAGAAACTCGCCTCACTCGGGCTTTGAATCCGCAAAGAAAGGCGGAAGGGAGGAATGCCTGTCGCATCCCTCCCTTCCATTATCCCATGAAGAAAATCTATCTGGAACTCACGAGCCGCTGCAACCTCTCTTGCGACATGTGCTACAGGAACACATGGGACAATGTCGCGGGCGACATGGACGAAAAACTCCTCGAGAAACTCAAAGAAGAGATTCCCGCCGGTACCGACATCGTCTTCGCGGGAATCGGGGAGCCCACCATCGCCCGCCATTTCCGGCGTGCCGTCGAGCTTTTCTCTGACCATCCGCTGGAAATCACCACGAACGGTGTCATCGACAAGAAGACACTGCCCTTCGTTCTCAAACACTTCCGACGGATGATAATAAGCGTCGATGCGACGGGAGACGCTTATTATCATTTGCGAAAGACCGATTTCCAAAAGGTCAAAGAGACCCTGGAGGCCGTGCGGCGTTTCAAAAAAGAAGAAGAGACCAAGTATCCCTTCATCGATTTCGCTCTCGTCCTCTCCCGCTCCAACAAGGAGAAGATTTATGATGTCATCGACACCGCCGCGGAATACGGCATCGACAGGATCCTCGTCTCCCATCTCCTTCCCCAGGAGAAAGCCCAGGCGGAAGACATCTTCTATACCGAAAGCAAAAACGAAGAAGGTCGCGTCTTCAAGGACAAAGTGAACATCTACGCCTATTTTAGAAAACGGATCGTCATGAGCTTCCCCCACATGGAGATAAAGACCGAGAGGCTCTGCCCCTTCGTCGAGAACGACCAGGTCTACATCGACCGTTTCGGCGATGTCGTGCCTTGTTACAGGTTCGCCAACACCTACAAGGAGATCGTCTTCGGTCGGGAGAAGACCGTCTTGAAACACCCCTTCGGCAACATCAACGACATGTCTTTGCAAGAAATCTATGACAAAAAGGACTACCGGCGCTTCCGCGAGGCCGTGAAAAACGCGCGCCATCCGAGCTGTGTCGATTGCGATTTCCGTCATGGTTGCAGCTATATAGAAGACACGGAGTACGACTGCTCGGGGTATTCCCCGAGCTGTGCCGATTGTCTTTGGAACCGCCAAATCATCCGATGCACGTAGGTGATACCATGATAACCGTGAAACTGTATGCGTATCTCAGAGAAAAGCACGGCAAACAGGTCGACATCCCCTTCGAAGAGGGGATGAAGGTGAAAGACATCGTTGAGAGGCTCGGTTTACCCAAGGAGAAACTCTCCTTGATCGTTGCCGGCGACAAGGACGGGATGGCCTCCCGGATGATGGATGTGCCTTTGCGTGACGACATGCTCGTCCACATCTTCCCCCCGGTGGCGGGTGGTTGAATGGAAGCCTTCCAGAAGAACGAAGGGACGCTCGGGAAAAAAGGCGTGGAAAGATTGCGGGACTCCTCCGCCTTCCTCGTCGGGCTCGGGGGCCTTGGCGGCTTTGTGGCGAACGGCCTCGTCCGTCTCGGTGTGAAGAGACTCTATCTTGTCGATTGCGACGTCTACGAGGAGTCGAACCTCAACCGCCAGCTCTTTTCTTCACAGATGACCATCGGCAAGAAGAAGACCTCCATTGTGAAAAAGGAACTCTCGCTCGTGAATCCGGGGGCCGAGATCGTCACATTCGATATGCGCATCGAGGAGCTCACGGCAGATGATTTCCCGAAAGACGCCGCCATCATCATCGACGCCGTCGACAACATCGCCACCAAACTCCATCTCGAAGCATTCGCGAAGAAAGTGGGAAGGTGCTTGTTGCATGGGGCGATCGGCGGCTGGTACGGCCAAATCGGCATCATCTCGCCGGGCAAGGGGCTCTTGCGAGAAATCTATGGAGAAAAAGCGGCGGGCATCGAGAAGGAGATGGAAAACCCGACCTTCACCCCCGCCGTCGTCGGCAACCTCATGGTCGCCGAGTACGCCAAATTCATCACGAAAAACGACAATGTCCTTTTAGACAGGATTCTCTATGTCGACCTCGAAGAACAGTCCTACCACATCCTCTTCGGAAAAGACTGAACCCACAAAAAAGCGCTCGAACGAGCGCTTTTTTTCATCCTTCTTCCCCGCAGTCGGCATCGAGGTTCTGCAAGAGTTTGAGACCGTGGTCCAAAACGTCATCAAGGAAGGAGAGATTCTCCTTGACAGCCTTCGGGCTCCCGGGAAGATTGATGATGAGACTCCGATCTCTTATGCCACAGACACTCCGGGAGAGATAGGCACGCTTGGTGAGCTTGTAGCTTTCGGCCCGGAGCATCTCCCCGATGCCGGGCACTTCGCGGCGGATGATTTCTTTGGTCGCCTCGGGGGTGTTGTCGCGGGGGGAGAAACCCGTCCCGCCCGTGGTGATGACAAGATCGCAGCCGCGTTCGTCGGTGAAATGCAGGAGGTTCGTTTTGATGGTCTCCTTGTCGTCGCTTATGATGATCCGATCTGCGATTTCGAATCCCGCGTCGCGCAAGAACTCTTCGATGTAAGGGCCGGAACGGTCTTCGCGGAGACCTTGGGAACTCTTGTCGCTACAAGTGATGACTGCCGCTTTGAACATCGTGACCACCTCGCCATCATTATATCATCCGTTCATGTTTTTGCACCAGGGTATTCCAAGAAAAGAAGGGACGCGAAACGCGCCCCTTCTTTTCTTGCCGCGTATCAGACAATGGCAAGGATCAATACGATGACACCGAGGAAAACGGCCAGATAGGCGGCCTTCCTCTCGCCGGCGAAAAGCCCGATGCCGCCGAGAAGCGCAGCCACAATACCGAGCCAGACACCGTAAGCGAAGAAACCCACGATACTGACAGCGATGCCGACAATGCCGAAGATGAGACCATGCGTCGGTGTGAGTTTGTATTTCAATCGATCCACAGAATCCCTCCTGAAAACGGGAGATTGGAGAAGCCGTGTCAAAGTTCCCTCTCCCCCTCAACTCCACCGTAACACCCATGTCAGAAAAACGCAATGATAGTGGGGGTGGGGGTAAGAATCGTCTGACAGAGGCCTTCTTTGAAGAAAATCTATCTTCATGGCCAAAACGGTAGTATAATGAAAGCAAGAGAAGAACGGCGGAAAGGTGGAGGAGCATGCATATCCGGAAAATCATCGTCCTCTTGGCGGTATTTCTCCTTTCTTCCTGCACGTTGCGGGATGATGTCCCCCGAACGGATGAGACCACTCTCGGAGAAATCTTCGGCAGTCTCGAAATCCAAAAAGACCGCTTGTCCGTCCACCAGACCGATATCGTCGGCGATGCCACTGTCGACAGCGTCGAGATGGCAAGGATCATGCCCTGCACCGCAGTCGTTGTCCACTTCGTGACAGTCTCCGCGGTCCCTTCTTCCGATGAGGACCACATGTTGAAGGTGACTCCGGAATGGCTCTATGACACCCGCACGATGAAAAAGACCACACATTCCTTCAATATATGCGCCAATGAGGGCGTCGAGGCTTTCCTATCCGCCCACACCCGTCTTTTGGGTGGTGCCCTCTACACCAATGCGGGTCTGATAGAGCTCGCACTGTCATTGCAAGAGCCCCGTTTCCACACCGAAGGCGCCGCCTTGATTCTCCGAGGAATCAATCCGGATGTCGAAAACCTCCCCGAAAACGAAAATGCCATGGTGGAGATCAAATATCGCGAGGGAAGGCTTTTGGAAATCCATTTCCGGCACGAGTATGACTTCCCCTCCACCAAACAACAAAGCAACTACATATCCGGCACCCATCACTATTTCGGGGAAGGTCTCATCAAGGAATTCCCGTCACCTGCCGACTTTGCCGATTGAGCGCGAAGCATCCACGTTCCCCGAAAAAAACATCATGCATTACGTATTCAAAAGCCAAAAAGATTGAAGGAATGCGCGGCGGATGCTATCATGAAAGTAGAAAATCATGGAAGGGAGTGACCATATGGCAGGTCAATACCATGAACCATTGGAGAAACTCGACGAGAAGACCCGCGACATCACCCGCATCTTGCGGAGCATCATCGAGGAGTTCGACGCCGTCGAC
>PWYL01000072.1 GCA_003568315.1 Mollicutes bacterium
CTTCTCGAAGGTCATGGTGACGATATCGAATCCCGCCCGCTTGAGGAGCGCTCTCGTTCCGAAGGCTTCAATGTCCTCGACGTCATTGGCGAGCAAAAGCAATCCCTTCACATTCATCCCTCCTCTGAAGGAAAGCGGTTCTCCCATCACAAGACCAATTATACTACACTTCTTTGACACTGTGAAGTCGGACGCCCAGAAGGAAATTTCCAAAAGAAGGGAGGGAGCATGGCTCTACTGTTCCTCAAACTTTCATGGTATAATGTGTATAGAATGATACAAAAATTCGAACAACGCCGGTCGTTGAGATTCGAAAACCGCCTTGAAGGTGATGGCCATGACCGCCAACCCCGAATCGTCCTTCGAACGTTTCGGTAAGCGAGAGTTCCCCCAACCGAAGAACGCTTTCCTCGATTTCGGGCGGGAACTCGCCGCACGCGGCGAAGAGGTCAGAAAGACCAATATCGCCATTCTCATCTTCTGGCGGGTGTTCGGTTTCCTCATCGGCTTCTTTCTGCCCATGGTGGGCATGGGGCTTTACGTCCTCTGGCGGCACGACAGGCCGAAGGATGCAAAATATCCCGCCCTGGGTACGTCAATCACACTCTTCATAGTCGTTTCCTACTGCCTTTTCATCATCATCGAGTACGTCCTCTTCCCCACGCCTTTCATCCAGAGGTTCCCGATCCAGATATTCCCCGAATCCACGCGCGATTTCGTCATCCCCTATCCCCTCCCTTGATACCAACCGACAAAACATCCCCGCCGGCCGGCGGGGATGTTTTTGTTTGGTTTTCATTGAATCCTCTCGAAGAAATAGACAACGAGAAGGACGATGCCCACAATCGTGAAGGAGGTCGAGAAAAAGAAAAGGAACAGATCGTCCTTCATGATTTCGCTAAGACGCCTTCGACCCTTTCTGCTGTAGACGACGAGCGAATAGGGGATGACGAAAAGTGTCATGATCACGATGGTGACGATGCCGCCCTGCAGGTAATGACCAAGCAGAAAACGGTCAATCACATAGAGAAGGACGAATATGAACATGTTGATGCCGATGATCATCATGAGCACGAACAACAACGATCGGTCGTTGAAACGTTCCCGGATGTTTCTTCTCATGCGTATTCCCTCCAAGGTGATTCCGTCTCTTCACTGTCCTTTGGCCGGGAAAGGATGAAGGTGGAATGACAGATAAGTTTCGTCGTTCAACATTCAGAAAATCTCCCGGAGCAGAGCCACGATCATCTGCACGATACCCGCGATGTAGGTGGAAAAACCGATGAGCATACCGATGAGCGGATATTTGGCATAAGTCGGGCGTTCGTCCCGCCAGATGACAAAAAGGGGAATCCCGGCGAAGGGGATGATGATCGACATGACGACACTCCCGGTCTTCTTGAACCACTCTATGAAAGGATTCGGTTCTGGCGGGTTCTTCTTGATTTCTTCCGCTCGTCTGTGGATGTCCAAAAAAACGTTCTTGCGGTTGTCCTCTTTTTCCATATGCTCACCAACTTCCGTTTCGGGACTCTTCGCGGATTGCACTCCACGGCAACATTCTATCACACATCGCGGATTCACGCCACGAAAACCGTGAAGGCCCGTAATCAGGACATCTACCGCCGATCCTTCCCGGTCATGATGTCGACAATGGCCCGGTTCGTCTCGCGCATGCCTTCGCGCGCGAGACGGGCGACATTGTCGAGGGTATTCTCGATTCCCTTGGCGATGATGCCTTCACCGCCTTTGAATTCGACACCGCCTTGATACATGTCATAGCCGAGTATGCCCGTGTCAACGGCGGCGGCGATTTTCGCCGCGCATGAAGGCTTCGCCCCGTCACACACCATGCCGCTTATGACGGCGAGCGCGTTGGCGATGGTATGGATGATGCCATCGTAGTCTTCCCCATGGAGATAGGCGATACCGGCCGCCGCCGCGGTGCCGGCGAACACCGCGCCGCAATAGGCGGATAGGCAGCCGACATTGGCCTTTTGATGGATGCAAAGGAGGTTCGCCAGCACAAGGGCGCGATGGAGTTTTTCCCCGGAAGAACCGAGTTCTTGGGCATAGACGATGATGGGAAGCGAGGCCGTTATTCCTTGGTTCCCGCTTCCGCTCACGATGACGGCGGGCAGTTCGGCACCGCTCATCCGGGCATCGGACGCGGCCGCCGCCAAGGCGATGGCACGGTTTCTGACACCATCACCCCGTGAAGAAAGGAGGACGGAGCCGATATTGGCGCCATAGTCGTTTTCGAGACCCTCTTCGGCCAGACGGGTGTTGTGGCGGATTTGCTTGTCGAGGATGTCTTCTATGTCGGCGAGATTGACGGAAACGGCGAAATCAAGGATGCTCGCGACGGTCATCCTCTTTTCCGACCTATGGTCCATCTCCTCATCGCAATCGGGCTTATCGCGATGGTCCTTGGTAAAGAGGATGCAGCCGTTTCTTTCCAGACGGACGATGTTCGTGTGGCTGTCGGTGATGCGGACCAGCGCCTCATCTTTCCCTTTTTTCGCAGTAATCCTCAGATCGAGGACCCTTCCCGTCATGAAGGGTCTTATGATGATTTCTGTCTCTTCAAGATATGTTGAGATGTCGGCTCTTTGTGATTCGCAAAGGCCGGTGAGGATTTCGAGACCTCGCTCGGCATCACCACAGACGATGCCCGCGGCCGCGGCGGCCTTCAGACCGCGCAAGCCTCCCGTGTTCGGCACGACAACGCTCTGGACGTTCTTGATGATGCTTTCGCTCGGTTCGATGACGAGTTTTTCGGGCCTTTCGCCAAGAATCTCTTTCGTTTTTGCCGCGGCCATGGCGATCGAGCTTGGCTCGGTACAGCCCAAAGCGACCACGAGTTCTTCATGCAGGATTGCCAGATGTCTTTGGTATTCTCTGTCATGCTTTTCCATAAGATTCTCCTTTCGACAAAAAGAGGCCGGGCGGCTTGCGCCACCCGACATGAATATTCTTTCGATGAATCATTCGCTCCGCAGGGTACGGACCATCCTCAAGGCGTTCAGCGAAGCGACAACGAGACAGATGCCGGCGAGGCTGTAGGCCGCCACGGCGATCAGACTCTCTTCGATGCGCGCACCGGAAAACCTCTCGAGAAGCTTGAAGACGAGCAGGGGGAGATAGAGCGCCAACAATCCATAGACGATGCGAAAATGGAAGATGACGTCTCTTTTATCCTCCAAAAAGCGTTTCCGACTGATGATGAAAAGGGCGATACCGACGTGCATGAGGATGAGCAAGGGGACGAAGAGCCGCATCGGCGAGACCTGTAAGAGCGTGATGAAGAAGAAAGCCGTGAACTGGCCGAAGACGAAGAGCATGACGCTGAGCCGATCCCTGGCCTCAAGCGTCCGTCTTGTCTTCAACGTTCTCCTCCGCTTTCAAAGGGTGGGGCATGTTCGCTTTTTCTTTTTCTTCCGACTTCACGGGTCGGTCATACCCCTCGGGAAGGTCCGTCTTCGGAAAACCGTTCACATGGTGGCAGGCCACGTAGTGGTCGGGGTCGATCTCGACCTCCGGTGCGGGGACGTTCTTGCAGCCTTCCATGGCGTAGGGGCAGCGTTGCCAGAACCGACACCCTTTCGGGGGATCGATCGGACTCGGGATGTCTCCCTCCAAGATGATCTGCTCCTTCTCTTTTTCGACATCGGTGTCCAACACAGCCGAAAGGAGTGCCAAGGTGTAGGGGTGTCTCGGGTTTTGGAAAATGGTTTTTGATAAGCCGCTTTCCATGACCTTGCCGAGATACATCACCACCATGCGGTCGCAGATGTTCTTGACGACGGCGAGGTTGTGCGAGATGAAGACATAGGTGAGACCGAGTTTTCCCTGGATTTCCGTCAAAAGGTTCAGGATTTGCGCGTGGACACTCACGTCGAGGGCGCTCACGGGCTCATCGCAAACGAGAAAATCGGGATTGAGGATGATGGAACGCGCGATGGCGATTCTTTGTTGTTGGCCGCCGGAGAAGTCCGACGGGTGGCGGTGGATGTCGTCTTTCGCAAGACCGACGAGTTCGAGGAGTTCTTCGACTCGAACTTTCATCTCCTCTTCGGTCGCATCGCCCCGGATGAGGAGGGGTTCGCTGATGAGCTCATAGACGCTGAAGCGGGGGTTCAAAGAGGAGAAAGGGTCCTGAAAGATCATCTGCATGTCGCGACGGGTCTTTTTGAAGGATTTGCGGTCGAGTTCATAGAGGTTCTTCCCTTTGAAGGTCACACGACCCGCTGTGGGTTTCACCATGCCGATCATCGCATTGGCGAGCGTGCTCTTTCCACACCCCGATTCACCGACGATGCCGAAGGTCTGGCCCTTTTCGATCCGGAGGCTCACATCGCTCACGGCGCTTATCTTCTGTCTTTTGAAGAAGGCGGTAATCCCCTTCACAGGGAAGTCGACGGACACATTCTCCATCTCGAGGATGGGGGCGTTTCCTCTCGTTTTCTCGTTCATGACGAATCCGCCTCCTTGGTCTTGTTGTTCAACGGATGCCAGCAGCGGACCAAACGGTCCTGATTGAGTTCTTCCAGCGCCGGCATCGTTTCTCGGCATTTTTCGGTCGCATACGGACAGCGGGGATGGAAATAGCACCCCGGGGGTTTCTTCATGGGATGGGGGACGCTTCCCGCAATCTGGACGAACTTTTTGCCTTCGTCCGAAAGTTTCGGCACCGATTTCAACAACCCTTCCGAATACGGGTGATAGGGGTTGCGGAAGAGGTCCTTCATCGGGGCCTTCTCGACAATCTTGCCCGAATACATCACATAGACCGTGTCGGCGATGTTGGAGACGACGGAGAGGTCGTGCGTGATGAGAAGGAGACTCACCCCGTGCGTCTTTTGCATGTCGCGGAGCACATCGAGGACCTGTGCCTGGATGGTCACATCGAGGGCTGTCGTGGGCTCGTCGGCGATGATGAGTTTCGGCATGCAGGCGAAAGCCATGGCGAGAAGCACCCTTTGCCGCATGCCGCCCGAAAGCTCATGGGGAAAGTTCTTCGCCCGCGACCGCGGCTCCGGAACTCCGACGAGTTCAAGCGCGCGGATGGTGTGCTTGCGCGCCTTCTTCTTGTCCATGCCCTGATGGCGCATGTACATTTCGTCGATCTGTCTTCCGCAGGTCATGACGGGATTCAACGAAGTCATCGCGTCTTGGAAGATCATCGACATGTGAC
>PWYL01000064.1 GCA_003568315.1 Mollicutes bacterium
ATCGTCAGCTTCTACAACGTCACCACGCTCGGAATCTCCGGGGACTCCCACGAAAGCCCAATCATCTGTCAGAATTGCCACATACCAAGTTCCTCCATATCGCCAGGCTTGGTATTCGCCATCAATACCCTCGATATAATCACCGAGTTCTGTACTCGACAAGAACAAGACCCCGTCTCCATCTCCAGCCCAGCCCTCGTCTGTAGAATCATAATCATCCCAATCAATATCACAAGCCTGCCAAGTTTCCGTCAAGCACGCAGTTCTTGCCTGGTTGGCGATGGTCTGGGCATCTGTAAGAACGGCATCTTTCTGGGTGTTCTCGACGATATTGCCGACGGCGGGAATGGCGATCGCGGCGATGATACCCATGATGACAATGACGATCAGGAGTTCCACAAGTGTAATACCCTGTTTGTTTTTCAACATTTTTTTGCCTCCATTAGCTTATTATTTGTTCATTTCGTGTTATCGCCTTTAATATAGCACGACCTTCATGAAGTGTCAACGACAAATGTGTCGTATCGGTGCGATCAACGGCCCATGGTTCGTGTGCTAGCCTTCATGTTCACATCAACTGGTCGGAAAGCGCGAGCGACGGCAACATCACCGCGAGGATCATGACGACGATGAGGGCGTAGATGAAAATGAGCAACAAGGGCTCCAAAGCCTTCTTCAGACGCTCGATTTTCACTTCGCTGTCTTCGTCGTAGAAGTCGGAAAGGCTCTTCATCATCTTGCCGAGCTCGCCCGAACGCTCCCCGACATGCATCATGCGGTTGAAGACGACTTCACTGGCATAATGATGCTCGAAGGCCTTGGACATGAAGTCTCCTTGGGTGATGTTCTTTCTGGCCTCGATCAAAAGTTCTTGGTAGACCTTGTTGTCGATGACTTCATAGGTGTTCTTCAGGGTCTCTTGCAAGGGGATGTGGTTCTTCAGCATCTCCGCGACGGTGGAGGAGATGCGGGAGAGGTTGTTCAGTTTCACGAGTGCGCCAAAAAGCGGCAGCTTGATGGCCACTACCCCCAGGAAGAACTGGAAGCGCCGGGAACGCTTCTTCACGAGAAGGAAGACGGCGATGACGAGGATGACGACCCCGATGATGTAGAGGATGTTCCCCCGGACGAAAGCGCCCATGTTCATGAAAAAGACCGTGACGCCGGGAAGGTCGCCTCCGAGTCCCGCATACATCGATTCGAACTGGGGCAGCACCCCGACCATGAGGAAGATGGCCACGAAGACGGCGACGACGAGATAGATCACCGGCAACATGAGCGTCGATTTGATCGAGCTCTTCAGGCGGTATTGTTTCTCGAAGTAGTCGACGGCTTCGCGCAAGACCTCGTCGAGATCGCCCGTGCTCTCGCCGACGGCGATCATCGAGGTGAGGACTTTCGGGAATTCCCGGGGGTGTTCCTTCATGCTCTCGGAAAGCGTCATGCCGGAGTTCACGTTGAAATAGACGGAAAAGAGGATCCGGCGGATGTTCTTGTTGGTCTGCTGGGCGGCGAGGATCTCGCAGGCCTCGTTCATCTTCACACCGCTTTTCAAGAGGGCGGCCATCTGTTTCAGATAGAAGATGAGCTCGCGCTCGCTGACGACCGAAGAGAGCGTCACCCGGGAAAGCTGACCGTAGAGGGAACGGTACTTCTCGATCTCCAGAGCTCTGAGCCCGTTCTCGAACAAAAACTGGTCGACGATGGCTTTGGAGGGGCCTTCGGTCTTGCCCTTGACGACTTTTCCGTCCCGCATGCGCTTGGCCTTGTATTTGTAGTCGTGGATTTTCATGGCTATCCCCCTAGTCGAGTCCGAGCTTCAAGATCTCTTCGACGGTGGTGACGCCCTGTTTGACCTTGTCGAGACCCGCCTCGACAAGGAGGCGGGTGCCGTCCTCGCGGGCCTGGTCGAGGATGGTGTATTCCTTTTCGTGGTTCGAGATCATCCGGACGATTTTTTCGTTCACATCGAGAATCTCGAAGACGGCCGTCCGGCCCTGATAGCCCTTGTTGCTGCAGCTGGAGCAACCGACAGCTCTCTTGACCTTGTCGATCTCGAAACCGTTCCGCTTGAAGATGTCCTTTTCGTTTTCCGTCGGTGTCTCGCTCCGCGCACAGGCGCGGCAGACCTTCCGGACGAGTCTCTGGGCGACGATGCCCGAGAGGGAGCTTGCGACGAGGAAGGGGTCGATGCCCATGTCGACGAGCCGGCTTATCGTCTTCACGGCGCTGTTCGTGTGGATGGTGGAAAGCACGAGATGGCCCGTCAATGCGGCCTTGACGGAGATTTGCGCCGTGTCGACGTCCCGGATCTCCCCGATCATGATGATGTCGGGGTCTTGTCGGAGAATTGAGCGGAGGGCGTTCGCGAAGGTGAAGTTGATATCGGGGTTGATGTTCACCTGGTTGATACCCTCGAGTTCGATCTCGACGGGGTCCTCGACGGTGATGATGTTGTCGTCGGGGCTGTTCAGCTGGTCGAGGCAGGCATAGAGGGAGGTCGTCTTCCCGCTTCCCGTGGGACCGCTCACGAGGACGATGCCGTTGGGGCGTTTGATGAGACGGAGGAAGACCTGTTTTTCCTTTTCATTCAAACCGAGGCGGTCGATGCCTTTGGAATCGCGCGAGATATCGAGCACGCGCATGACGCATTTCTCGCCGCGGACTGTGGGCAGGGTGGAAATCCTGAGGTCGATCGGCCGTCCCTCGATGATGGTCTTGATGCGGCCATCCTGGGGATTTCTGGTGTCGGTGATGTCCATGTGGCCCATGACCTTGATCCGCGAGATGAGCTTCGGAAGAATCACTTTCGGCAGTGCCCTCTCGGTCGAGAGCACACCGTCGATGCGGTAGCGGATCTTGAACTCGATGTCGGTGGGGTCGATATGGATGTCGCTCGCCTCGCTCTTGACGGCGGTCTGGAGAATCTGGTTGACGAGCTGGATGATGGGGGATTCGGAAGCGTCCCGGTCGGGCTCGCGGATCATCTCCTCGTAATACTTCTCGGTGTCCTTCTTTTGCGGTTCGACCTCGATGCCGAGCGATTTCAAGGTTTTCGTGAAACCGTAATACCGGGCGATCGCCGTCTCGATGTCGTTTGTGGTCGCAAGCACCGTCTCTACGTTCATGCCCGTTTTCAGGCGGACATTCTCGATCGTGGGAAAATCGAGGGGATCGTTCGTGGCGATGACGAGGCGGCGACCGCTGATGTTCACGGGCATGATCTTCGCCTTGGTGACGAAATCCTCATCGAGGAGTTTCAGCACCTGGTCGTCGATGAAGATCATCCCGAGGTTGACCCGTTTTATGCCCAGCGAGTCGGAAAGGGCGTCGACGATCTGCGAGTCGCTGCAATAGCCGAAACGGATGAGCGCTTCACCGATCTTTTCGCCCTTTTCTCGGCGCCTGAGCGCCTCCTCGATTTCCGCCTCGGTGACGACGCCCTCATCGACGAGGACGTCACCGAGGCGTTTGGGAGCGTTCTTGGCCATGTTCACACATCCTTGTCAGTCGGTATAGATGATCTCGTTCACGGGGGCGTAGTGCTCGAAGACGATTTCATAAGTATCGAGGACTTCCCCGTTGGAAGCGTGGATTTCTCTCTTGATCCGGACGATTCTTCCGTTGTGGCCGTCCTGGGTCTCTTGGGGATGACTCGTGGTCAGGGTCTCGTAAGGGATCACCGTCTCGATACGCTCCACCTCGATGGTGTCGACATAGGGGCAACCCTTGATGCGCACCCCGAAATCGCCCGCCGGCGTGAGGTGGAATTCGAGCACGAAATCGAGAAAGCATTCGTTCTCGATCACGAAATCGAAGCCGGCCGGACGGTTCACCCGGACGTTCTTGCCGAAATAGGGATAATCATCCACGGTGAAGTGGTCGAAGTTGATGCGGGGGTTGTAGTGTCTTTCGATGATACCGATCCTGGTCGGTTGAATCGCATCAAGAAGCGCCGAACCGATGATATCGAGTTCGGCGGAGCTGAATTCATCCCCGAAGGAATCCAATACGCTGAGAGCGGTCATGGAAGGAAGCGGCAGTCGCGCCTCCGCGTGTGCGGCCTCGATTCTTTCGATGAGACTCTCGCCATCCATCCCCGGCAGGAGGGGAGCGCTTCCCTCGCTCACGACGGAGATGAAAGACTCCCTGTCGATGATGTAGTTGTTCAATTGTTTGCGGGAGAGTTCGCGGAGCACGGCCGTGTCGGCCAAGATGTCATCGATCATGTCCTCGATGTCGAACTGGTCGGTGAAGTCTTCCATGAAGTGCATCTGGTTCAGCTCGAAATCGATGGTGTTCAGCGCCGAGGGCGGAAAGCTGACGACGAGGGGGGTCCTCGTGCCGTTGCGGACATTCGCCATCGTGGCGTCGAAATCGAAATTCAAGAGGTCGCGGTCGATCTCGTAGTAGTAGCCTTGATACCCCGTCTCATAGGTGACGGAATCGTCCTCCAGCCAGATCGATACCCGCTCGCGCACTTTCTGTTCGGCCTCTTCTTCGGTGAGGCCGCCCACATAGACGTTGCCGATGACGGTGTTGGCCTCATAGACACCGATGTTGAAGCCGGTGACCATGAAATAGAAGAAAACGAGGCTCCCCGCGCCGACGGCGAGGACCAGGGCCGTGTAGGTGTAATAGCCGATATTGCTGTTTCGAAAACGTGAAAACATCCCCATCACCATTTCTTGGTTGCAGCTTGTGTGGAATTTCTTTCATTATACAACACCCGCACCGCTTTTACAAAGGTCCATTTCCCCCATTTTTTCAAAAAAGGGAAACCTGTTTTGGGTGTTGAGACAAAAACACCGATTCAAGGGCGGGTTTTTTGCTTGTCAAGCGGCAAACATGGTATAATACATATAAGATTTGGTGGTGATCGCGATGAAGATGGATGAAAAAGGTTTCTCCCTGCTCGAAATCCTCGCCGTCATCATGTTGACGGCCGCCGTCGTGCTCCCCATGCTCACGGCCCTGACG
>PWYL01000076.1 GCA_003568315.1 Mollicutes bacterium
GAACATCCGCCCTTCCATTTATATAACAAAATCCCGAAATTGTAAAGGCCGAAGCCTCCCTTTACGCCGGCGCCTCCCCCATACAAAGCAGCGTGAACATGAAAATGTTGAAGATCACGAAAAACAGGTTCAAGAAGAAGCCGACCAAGGCGAACATCCGGTGCCGGTTGCCTTGCAGCTTCCTTCCCCGATTGGATAGCACTACACCGACGATGGCGAAAGAGAGTCCGGCCAGGGGAATCACCCACGCGATGAGTCCGACGAGTCCCATGACAAGACCGACGATGCTTCCGGGATCGCCCACATCACTCGGTCTCTCCTCCATCTCGTCCTTGAAGATCGGCTCTTCCTTCTTCTTCCGGTGGGTCTTGCCGCAATTCGGGCAGATTCCGACTTCTTCCTCGACTTCATATCCGCAGTTGCCACAACGCCCCATAGGCACCACCTCTTTTCCGTTCCCAGTGTCGCACTTATTGTAACACATCCAAAGTCCCAACAAAGGATGACAGCTGAAATCCCGTTTTCGCGGACCCTCTTTCAAGCTTCTTCGCTTGCATCCAGAAGCCGGAAGAAATCGCTGCGTTGCGTCCCGGACAAAGAGAACTTCCCCAGGTCGTATTTGTAGGCGTATCCGTCCAAGACGGCCGCCGCGTCGAGAATGAGCTCCCGCATCGTCGGGGTGTCGAAATCGTGTCCTTTCCCGTTGCCCGTGAGATGGACGAGGGATTTGTCGCGGTAGACGAGGATCGCATCGACCAAGTCGCCGTGCTTCTCATAAAAGCCTTCCAAAGCCAAAAAGAGGTCGTCTGTCGAAGGGGTCGGGATCCTTTCCTCCCCGCTCGCTTCATCACTACCACCGCTCATGAAGTAGGTGCGGTAGAAAATCTTTTCGGCATGTTTCTCACAAAAGCGGGCGAACGTGGTAAAATTCCTGATCTCGTGGGTCTTTCTTCGGCTTTCGAAGAGCTTGGCAAGTGTCAAAAGCACTTCCCGCCACTTGGCTTCGAAAAGCCAAGTGGAAAAGAAGGACGCTTTGGTGATGAGGATGCCCCGCCAAAGTTCGAGTTCTTCCAAAAAGGCGAGGGCGGAGAGGACAAGGCCCATCTCTCTTTCGAGAAGGGCGAGTCTTCCTTCGAAAGAACGGGCGATTTTGGGGTCCCTTTCCCGCATAGAGAGCGTCTTGATGTTTCCGGATGGTTCCTTTTCCATGCTCTCACCTCCCATGCTCATTCTACCACGTCCAACGGGAAGGAAGACAGGAAAAAAGGGACCAAATGGCCCCTTCATAGTCAATCTTTCGGTCTCGTCCTGGCGAAGGTGAATTTCATGTTCATCCGAAAAGCCTTGACCGAATGGGTAATCTCGCCGACGGAGATATAGTCGACGCCGGCCTCGGCGATCAGGGTGACATTCTCCATGTCGATCATGGCGCCGCCGACTTCGAGTTCCTTGCCGGAGGTGTTGTTTTCAACGCAGGTCTTGATGAAATCCAAGGGCACATCGTCCAAGACGATACGTTCGGCACTCGTCTTTTGCGCCTCCTCGAATTGTTCGATGGATTCGACCTCGACACTGATGGGGAAATCTTCGCCGACCGACTCCCGCACCCTTGCGACGGCCTTGGTGATGCTTCCCGCGGCCTCGAGGTGGTTGTCCTTGATGACCGACCGGTCCGAAAGCGAGAAACGGTGGTTCCCGCCGCCGGCGCGATACACCGCGAGCTTGTCGATCATGCGGAGGGTCGGCGCGGTCTTGCGGGAGTCGAGAATCTTCGCTTCCGTGTGCTTGATTTTCTCCCGGTAAGCCCTCGTCGCGGTCGCGATCCCGCTCATGCGCTGCAAGAAGTTGAGCGCGGTGCGCTCGGCCTTCAAGAGACTCCGCGTGCGACCTTGCACGAAAGCGATGAAGTTCCCTTCCTCGACGAAAGCCCCTTCGGCCTGCACGGCTTTGAACTCGATTTCGTCGTCCACGGTCTTGAACACTTCCTCGGCGATGTCGATACCGCAGATGATGCCGTCCTGTTTCGCCACGATCACGGCTTCGCTCTCTTCGTCTCCGAAGAGGGCGTCGCTCGTGACGTCCCCTTTGGGGATGTCCTCTTCGACGGCGCGACGGATGATGGTGAGTATGCTCTCTTCCATGGTCATCTTCCTTTCGACTCCCTCCCTCGGGAAGGGATGGGGGTTATTGTGATTATACTACATTTTGCCTTGCGAGGACAACTTTTCACACACCGGAGTTCAGTCGATTCCCTCATCGTCCTTCTCCCAGAAGGCTCTCAGAAAATCCTGGATGTAGTGCTCCCTTTCCACCGTCGCGGGGCGCCAATGCGAGGGCATGAGGTGTTTGTATTTCTCCGTGGCGTAGCGGGTGTCGAAAAGGACGGCCACACCTTCATCCTCTTGCGAACGGATGACCCTCCCCACGGCTTGCACGACCTTGGTCATGCCGGGATAGGTGTAGGCGAAGTCGAAGCCGTCGTAACCCTCTTCGTAGAAATAGTCCTTGAGAATCTCGTTCAGACGGTTGTAGGCGGGAAGCGCCACCCCGACGACGAGCACCCCGCTCAACGCCTCGCCCTTGTAGTCGACGGCCTCGCTGAAACTGCCGCCGAGCACCGAGAAGAGGATTTTCGACCGCTCCCCCTTCTCTTTGAAAGAGGTGATGAAATCCTCCCGTTCGAAAAGGCCCATGCCGCGTTCTTGTTTCATGACGACATAGCCAGATGCGTCGAACTGCTCATAGACCATCTGCATATAGGCGTAGGAAGGGAAGAAGGCGATATAGTTCCCCTTCTTCGTCTCGAGCAGGGCATAGATCGTGTCGATGATCCGCGCCACACTTCGGGGGCGCTCTCTGAACTTGGTCGAGGTCGAGACATCCAAGAAGAGTCCGAGCCGTTCAGGATCGAAAGGGCTCGGCACCTCGAAATGACTACCCTCCCCTTTCGTGAGCAGCCCCTTGTAATAATGCAGGGGTTTCAGGGTGGCCGAAAAGAGCACCGCGCCTTTGGCGCTTTCTCTGAAGACCTCGGAGACGGGGCCGCTCGCATCAAGACAGATGATGTCGAAGAAGAAATCGTCTCCCTCTCTTTGGATGGCAAAGCGAAAAGCGTCGTTCCAGCACTCGAAGACGCGCAAAAACTGCGCGACAAGGAAGAACCCCTCGCGGACGGCCTTCCTCTTCTTGTGGCGCTTGTTCGCCTCCAACAAAGCGTCGAGCTTTCCCGCAAGATGGTGCAATTCCGCCACAAAGCTCTCCGGGGTCTCTTTGGTGATGGCGAGGCCGCTCGTTTTCGCATCCGTCTCCGCGATCATGTTCTCCATGGCCGAAAGCACTCCGCTCATCGCTTTCTCCGCCGAGGGCTTCATTTTCTTCACCGCTTCGAAAAGACCCGCCATGTCCGCAAAGCCGATTCTTGCCGAATGCATCGCGCGGGCTCGTTCAACGAGGTTGTGCGCCTCATCGACAAGAAGCTTCGGGATGAAAGCGGACTCTTCGAAAAAACGGATGAGGCGGATGCGCGGGTCGAAGACATAGTTGAAATCGCAAATCACGATATCGGCGTAGTTCGCGATCTCCAAAGCGAACTCGTGCGGACAGACCGTATGATACTCGCCATAGGACTTGATGAGTTTCGCTTCATAGACGTCATCATGGACGAAGATGTCTTCGAGAGCTTTTCGCACACGGTTGTAGAAGCCCTTGGCGTAGGGGCAGAGTTCAGGGTCGCAATCGACCTCGACCATGAGGCACATGTTCTCTTTCGAGTTCAGCGTGATGGCCTTCACGGAAAGACCTTGGGCTTTCATCCGTTCCACGGTCTCGACGGCGATCGTCTTGCCGGCGTTCTTCGCCGTGAGATAGAAGAGTTTCTCGCGTTCGTCCTTGAGACTCTTCAATCCCGAATAGATGGCCGCAGCAGTCTTTCCCACCCCTGTGGGGGCCGTGGCGAAAAGGATTTCTTCGGCGACGAGGGTCTTGTAGGCGGCGCCGGCGAAATGGTACTGGCCTTCCCGGTATTCTTCGAAGGGGAAGGCGAGACCCTCGATGGAGCGCATTTTGTCGAACTGGTGTTCTTCATAGATTTTCAGCCAGGTCAGATAGTCTTCGCAAAGCCTCTTGGTCTTCTCTTTCAAGGTCGCAAAACGGACCCTCTTCTTCAGCACCTTCTCCTCGCGACTCTTGTGATGGATATAGACGAGTTGGAGGGTGACGGATTTCAACTCTTTCTCTTCGGCCCACATGTAGCCGTAGAGTTCGAGTTGCGCCATGTGGGCGGGAAAGGTCTCTTCATCCACGAGTTCGAGCGGCGTGTCCGTGCTTTTTATCTCTTCGAGCACTTCGACGCCGTCTCTTTCCAACACACCGTCGATTCGGCCTTGGATGTGGATTTCATAATCATCCAAGGGGATCATACTCCGGACGAGGGCTTCTTTCCGGTCTTCGTCACGATAGGCGGCCTGTCTTTCAGCATGGAGCTTCTGCCCCATGCGCCGCATGCGTTTGGTGTGGCTCTGGCTTGCCAAGTCTCCCGTCGCGTGGATGAAACCGACAAGATCCTTCACGCTCACATGGTGTTCTCTCAAGAGGCATCACCCGGTCTTTGCAGGGTTTCGTACAAACTCCATTATACACCAAACAGCCTCAGCCATACAGAGCCAAAACACCAAAGAGCACTCTCACATCATGCCTCAAACCCTGTAGGACGTCCGTCTTTGCCATGGTTGGATCAAGGATGATTCGACGAATCCTCGATAACACGGCGGACGCATAACAAAAAACCGCACCCCGGATGATCCGGAATGCGGTGACAAGGGCTTTTTCATCCTTTGATGTTGTTGTCGTCGTCGGTTCCGACGGCCATGCGGGGGTCGAGGAACCGGTAGAATATGTCGATGAGGACAGTGATTCCGAGCGCGATGAGGCAGTA
>PWYL01000060.1 GCA_003568315.1 Mollicutes bacterium
GAAGTGATCGCGGAGAAGGTGAGCTTCATCAGCGCCAAGAAGGATTTCGAAAAAGCAGACGACTGAAAAAACGCCAAGGCGTTTTTTCTTTTTGGATAAGTTGTGAGCGGGTGTGCTATAATGGCGACAGAAAGGATGATGGCGATGGACAAGTACCTCGCTTTTTTGAACCATATCCTCCAAAACGGAAGTCCAAAAGACGATCGCACGGGAACCGGCACGATATCCACCTTCGGCTATCAGATGCGTTTCGACCTCGACGAGGGTTTCCCCCTTCTCACCACGAAGCGTGTCCACTTCCCTTCGATTGTCCATGAACTGCTTTGGTTCATAAGCGGGGACACGAACATCCGCTATCTTGTGAAAAACGGGGTCAGGATCTGGAATGAATGGCCGTATGAACGGTTCAAGGAGAGTCCGGACTATGCCGGTGAGAGCATTTCCGAATTCGTGGCGAAAGTGAAAGAGGACGCCGCATTCGCCGAAAAACACGGCGACCTCGGGCCCGTGTATGGCAAGCAGTGGCGCGCCTTCTCCGGCGGTGTGGGTGAAATCGACCAGTTGCAGGCCGTCATCGAGACGATGAAAAAGGACCCCTCCTCCCGTCGGCTCGTCGTGAACAGCTGGAATCCCGCCGTCCTCGACGAGATGGCCCTGCCGCCTTGTCACATGATGTATCAGTTCTACATCAAAGACCGCAGACTCTCCTGTCAGCTCTACCAACGGAGCGCCGACGCCTTTTTGGGTGTCCCCTTCAATATCGCGAGCTATGCGCTCTTGACGATGATGGTGGCCAAGACCCTGGGTCTTGTGCCCCATGAATTCATCCACACGATCGGAGACGCCCACATCTACAACAACCATTGCGAACAAGTGGCAAAACAGCTCGCGCGCTCCCCCCGACCCTTGCCCCGGGTGGCGCTCAGTGATCTGAAGAGCATTTTTGATTACACCTTCGACGACATCCGTCTCGAGGGCTACGACCCCCATCCTTCAATCCACGCGGAGGTGAGCGTATGATCGCTTTGATCGCGGCCATGGACGAGAACAACACCATCGGCAAAGGAAACGACCTCCCCTGGCACTATCCCGAGGATCTCGCCTATTTCAAGAGAAAGACTCTCGGGAAGAAGGTGCTCATGGGCCGCAAGACTTATGAATCCATATTGATGAAACTCGGCCGACCGCTTCCGAAAAGGGAGAATATCGTCCTCTCGCGGACGCTTCCCGAAAAGGAGGGCATCCGTGTCATCCGCGACCTTCCTTCCTATCTCGAGCGTTTTCCGAAAGAAGAGACCCTCTTTGTCATCGGCGGAAGAAGCGTCTATGAAGCCGCTCTGCCCTTCGCCGACCGTCTCTACATCACCCATATCGCCGCCGGGCACGAAGGGGACGTGACTTTTCCCGCTTACGACAAAGAGGCCTTCGAAACGATAAAAAGCGAGAAAAAGGGACCTTTGACATTCGCCGTCTATGAAAGAAAGAGGAGGGATTGAGATGGTCACCGCACTCTTTTTCGTCCTGTACGCCCTTTTCACCCTGCTTTTCATCTTCCTCTTCGACGCCTTCAGTCTGGCACCTGTGAGCATCATCCTCTGGTTCGTCGCCCTTCTTCCGGGCTTTATCGCGAGTGTCCTCACCATGGCGCTCATCGTCAGTGTCTATGGCCGCATCCATGTGAAGCGGGCCGATGCTTTCGACATGCGGCATCACGATTTCGCCAACAGTCTCATGCGGGGGATTCTCCGCGTCGGCCGGTTGAAAATCACAGTAACGGGCAAGGAGAACATTCCCGAAGAGCCCTTCATCCTGGCGTCGAACCACCAGACGCTTTTCGACATCCTCGCGATGAAGACGATCCTTTCCGACCGTCCCCTCGTCTTCATCGCCAAACATGAACTCTTCCGCATGCCGGTGATCGGCAAGATGATAAGACTCCTCGGCAATGTCCCCATCCAGAGAGAACGCGACCGCGCGGCGGCACAAGCAATCATCGAGGGAATCAAGATGTACAAGAAAGGGGCTACGGTGATGGTCTTTCCCGAAGGACACCGCAGTCGGAAGAACGAGATGATCCCGTTCAAGGCCGGTTCCTTCAAACTGGCCATGAAACCCGGCGCGCCCCTGGTCGTGGCATGTGTCTACGATATGCACAAGGCCTGGAAGGGTTGGCCTTTCATCCCGCAGAAAGCGCGCATCCACTTCCATCCGCCCATCTCGCCCGACTTCTATGAAGGCAAGACCTCGCAAGAGGTCTCGACAGCCGTACGCGAGACGATCCGGAAAAAACTCGACGAATTCCGTTCGCAGAGCAAGTAGATGTATGAAGTGCGGTTTTATGGTATGATTATGGATAAGGAGAGTGATGAACATGCGCATGGTCGACATCATCGAGAAGAAACGTGACGGACACGAACTCTCGAAAGCGGAGATCGATTTCTTCGTCGAAGGCTACACGAACGACGACATCCCCGATTATCAGATGTCTTCCCTCCTCATGGCCATCTATTTCAACGGCATGAACGAAGAGGAGTCCAGCCGCCTCACCGAAGCCCTGCTCGAAAGCGGTGAGACGATCGACCTCTCCTCCATCGAAGGGAAGAAGGTCGACAAGCATTCCACGGGCGGCGTGGGCGACAAGACCACTCTCGTCTTGGGTCCCTTGGTGGCGGCATGCGGCGCCAAGTTCGCCAAACTTTCCGGCCGCGGTCTCGGCCATACGGGCGGGACCCTCGACAAGCTCGAAAGCATCGAAGGCTTCAACATCTCCCTTTCGACGGAGAGTTTCTTGGACCAGGTGAACGACATCGGTATCGCCATCGCCGGTCAGACCGCCTCTTTGGCTCCCGCCGACAAGGCACTCTACGCGCTCCGCGATGTCACGGGAACGGTGCCCTCCATCCCGCTCATCGCCAGTTCCATCATGAGCAAAAAGCTCGCCAGCGGCGCCGATGTCATCGTCCTTGATGTGAAAATCGGCGAAGGCGCCTTCATGAAGACGCTTGACGACGCCCGGGAACTCTCGAGGCTCATGGTCCGGATCGGCAAGGACTTCGGCAAGAAGGTGACCTGCTTCATCACCGACATGAGCCAGCCGCTCGGCTTCGCCGTCGGCAACAAGCTCGAGGTCATCGAAGCCATGCAGACCTTGCAGGGGAACGGTCCCGACGACCTCCAGCGCCTCTGCACGGAAATCGGCGCCTATCTCTTGCAGGGGGCGGAACTCGCCGAAGACATCGAAACGGCGAGGAAGATGATCCAAGAATCGCAAGAGACATTGAAAGCTTCCGACGTCTTCAAGGAAATGGTCGAACGCCAAGGCGGCAAGATGCCCGATTTGAACGAGTTCATCAAGACCGAAGGCATCATCGCCGTGAAAAGCGAAGCGGAAGGCAATGTGCAAAAGGTGAACGCGCTCGATATCGGCCTTTCGGCCATGCGTCTCGGAGCCGGCCGCACCAAGAAGGATGATGCGATCGATTATGATGTCGGCCTCGTCTTGAACAAGAAGGTCGGGGACAAGGTCGAACATGACGATGTTTTGGCCTACGTCTACAACAACAAAGAGGACATCACCGAAGAATTGAAGACTATCCTCGGCGCTTTCACGATCACAAAAGAACACGTCGAAAGACCCCCGCTCATCGTCGATATCATCGAAGAATGAATCCGGAAAGCTGGTGAAATGATGGAACCGAAAGATGTCATCCATTTCTACAAGACCTACGACCTCGAGGACGTGCGTCGTTTCTATGGCGACGTGCTCGGACTCGATCTCTACAGGGACCAAGGCAAGTGCCTCATCTATGACGCCAAGGGGCACGGCAAGATCGGTTTCTGCACGCACCATCCCGAGAACCCCGCGAATTCGAGCTGCATCACCTTCGTCTTCGAGCGGAAGATCGAGGTCGAAAGGATGTATGAACGTCTGAAGAGCAGGGCCAAGGACGTCACCAAACCCAGGCTGAACGAAGAGTTCAAGATTTATCAGTTCTTCGTCAAGGATCTCGACGGCCACACGCTCGAATTCCAGATGTTCTTGCATTGATGCGCAACCCGCTTGCGTTTTTCCGCGGGTGCTGTTACAATGACGATGTCGATAAAATCCGGGGAGCTTAGAGAACTAGGCTGAGACGTCCTTGACACTAGGACGGACCCTACCTGATCTGGGTAATGCCAGCGTAGGGAACCAAAACCATAAACTGAGGGGTTTTGTCCGTGCGCGGACGAAACCCCTTTTGCACGGGAGTGATTTCTTTGAGTGAACATCGGCTTACGAGCAGACAAATCAGCGAGACCGGGCTTCTCATCGCCATCGCTGTCATCATCGAACTCGTGTTTCGCGTCTTGCCGAGACAACCCCAAGGCGGGAGTATCGATGTGACCATGTTGCCGCTTTTCATCATCGCCTATCGTTTCGGACTGAAAAACGGCATCATCGCGGGCATCGTCTTCGGCATCATCAATTTCCTCATGAGCGGACTGGTTCTGCATTGGGGCTCCATCTTTTTCGATTACATCCTGGCTTTCGGTGTGTTGGGTCTTGCCGCTTTGTTTTTCAAAATGAACAAAGACAGTGTCGTCCTCTTCGGCACGGGCATCGTCGTTGCCGGCATTCTGCGCTTTTTGCTCCATTATCTTTCCGGCATCATCTTTTTCGGCCAATACGCACCGGAGGGGACACCGGTCGCCCTCTATTCCTTCACCTACAACATCACCTACATGGGTCCCTCGATCCTTCTCACCCTCATCGTCGGTGTGCTCGTCTTCATCCGCATAAGAGAACAACTGCAGACAATCGAATGACGCACACTCCCCGATTTTATCCGACAAAAGACCCGGCGACGGGTCTTTTTCATTGGCTGGCACAGGAATCCGTGTTATAATTTGAGCGTGATCGGAGGGATAGGATGGTCTGCA